>NZ_VIRJ01000060.1:0-19863 GCF_006874435.1 Microbispora sp. KK1-11
GCCCGCATCGCCCAACGGATCCTGGCCTTGACCGCCGCCATCTGGCACAACCGCGCCACCAGCCAACCCATCACCCGGTCACTGATCGCCTACGACCACTGACCGGAATTAGGACTTACTCGTCTAGGTCACGCTGGGGGAGGTCCGCCTACGGGTCGACGCCATCGGCCTGAACCTGGCGGAGGCGATGTTCCGTTCCGGCACCTACGTCTACCCGGCCGACCTCCCCGGATCCCGGGTCGATACGAGGCCGCCGGTGTCGTGGAGGCCGTCGGCGAGGGCGTCGAACGGCAAGATCGTCCTCACGGTTCGGCGCTAGGCGGTCCTGGAGGCGGGGGCGGAGAACGTGTCGCACACCTTCGGGCCGCGACCCGACCAGCCGCGGGTGAGCCAGTAGCGGATGTTGCGCGTCTTGCCGTGCCACATGTCGCCTTCGACCTCCGCGAGCTGCTCGTCCCAGTCGTGCCGGTCGCGGCCGAGCGAGGGCCAGACGCTGGCGACGAAGGCGCCGGAGAAGCACTCGGCCTGCAGCTCGATGCGGCGGTTGAGATCGTAGGCCCGCTTCCCGCTCAGCTTGTGGGACTGCCGGGTGAACTCGGCCAGGATGCCGGCGCGGTCCTGCGCGTAGTGGCCGTACTCGTGGGCGACGACCGTGAAGAGATCGAACCCCATGGGGTCGGACAGCTCCTCCTTGGACAGCAGGATCCACATCGTCTTGTTCCTGGGGCAGTACAGGCCCGCGGCGTAGCTCGCCACGTACTGGCCGCAGCCGGTGTTCACGCTCTTTGTGATGTATCGCACCCTGGGCGGGGAGAACCTCAGCCCGGCCCGCCGGAACTCCTCGCGCCAGGCCCGGTTGAGGCAGCCGAACAGGTCGTCCAGGTAGGCCCGGTAGGAGTCGAGGTCGTCGGCCCGGCGGCCCGGCTCGGCGCACTCCGAGGATTCGAACGCGCCCGTGGTGTAGAGCGGGTTCCTCGTCAGCGCTCCCGGGCCGGTGGGCACGGGCCGTGCCGAGGCGCCGGAGGCGCCCGCCGTACCGGTGAGGGAGAGGGCTCCCGCCACCGCCGTGACCGCGGCGGCGGCCACGCGCAGGCTTATGCGAATCATCAGTGGGCATCCCAAGCGGACAGAGAGATAGTCAGGAATGTGGCGAATCGCCCGAAGATCCGGTAAGGATCATACGGGTAGGGCAGGAGGCGGCGACGGGTAAAGCGGGATCGGCGCCGGCACCGGGAAGGTCTTGTGGAGGTTCGGTGCAACCCCTGATACCCCCGCACCTTCCTCGAACTAGACTCGATCCGTTCGATGGCGAGCGGGAAGGATGAGCGGTGGGGATTCTGGAGACGATCAAGGACCCGCTCGACGTGAAGCGCCTGGATGCCGGGGAGTTGCCCGTGCTGGCGGCGGAGATCCGCGACCTGCTGGTGTCCTCCGTCGCGAAGACCGGCGGTCACCTCGGGCCCAACCTCGGCGTCGTCGAGCTGACCATCGCCCTCCACAGGGTCTTCGACTCGCCGCGCGACCCGATCCTGTTCGACACCGGCCACCAGGCGTACGTGCACAAGATGCTGACCGGGCGGGCCGGGGAGTTCGGCACGCTGCGTCAGGAGGGCGGCCTGTCGGGGTATCCCAGCCAGGCCGAGTCCGAGCACGACGTCATCGAGAACTCGCACGCCTCCACCGCCCTGTCGTACGCCGACGGGCTGGCCAAGGCGATCACGCTGCGCGGAGAGGCCGGCCGCACGGTGGTGGCCGTGATCGGCGACGGCGCGCTGACCGGCGGCATGGCCTGGGAGGCGCTGAACAACATCGCCGGGCGCAAGGACCTGCCGCTGATCATCGTGGTCAACGACAACGGCCGCTCCTACTCGCCGACGATCGGCGGTCTCGCCTCCCACCTGTCGTCCCTGCGGATGACCCAGGGCTACGAGCACGTGCTCGAACTGGTGAAGAACAACCTCGGCCGGGTGCCCGTGGTCGGCGCGCCGCTGTACGACACGCTGCACGGCATCAAGAAGGGCCTGAAGGACATCCTGACCCCGCAGGTCATGTTCGAGGACCTCGGGCTGAAGTACGTCGGCCCGATCGACGGCCACGACGAGGGGGCGGTGGAGGCCGCGCTGCGCCGCGCCAGGGACTTCCGCGGGCCCGTCATCGTCCACGTGCTCACCCGCAAGGGCAACGGCTACACGCACGCGGAGAACCACGACGAGGACTGCTTCCACGGTCCCGGCCCGTTCGACCCGCTGACGGGCGAGGAGCGGCCCAAGCCGCACAGCTGGACCAACGTGTTCAGCGAGGAGATCGTGAAGATCGGCCGCGAGCGGGACGACGTCGTCGCGATCACCGCGGCGATGCTCCACCCGGTCGGCCTGGCGGCGTTCGCCGAGGCGTACCCGGACCGGATCTACGACGTGGGCATCGCCGAGCAGCACGGCCTGACCAGCGCCGCCGGGCTCGCCATCGGCGGCCTCCACCCGGTCGTGGCCCTCTACGCGACGTTCCTCAACCGGGCCTTCGACCAGCTCCTGATGGACGTGGCGCTGCACCGCCTGCCGGTCACCGTCGTGCTCGACCGCTCGGGCGTGACGGGGGACGACGGCCCCAGCCACAACGGCATGTGGGACCTGTCGATCCTGCAGGTGATCCCCGGGCTGTCGATCGCCGTCCCGCGCGACGGCGCCCGGCTGCGCGAGCTGCTGGCCGAGGCGGTCGGGATCGATGACGGCCCGTCGGTGGTCCGCTACCCCAAGGGCGCCCTGCCCAAGGACGTGGAGGCCGTCGGCAAGCTCGGCGAGATGGACGTGCTGCGCGCCGGCGACGCCGACGTGCTGCTGGTCGCGGTCGGCCCGATGGCCGAGGTCTGCATGGAGGCCGCGAACCTCCTCGACGCGCAGGGCATCTCGGCCACCGTGGTGGACCCCCGCTGGGTGAAGCCGCTGGACCAGGCCCTGGTGCTGGCCGCCGCCGCGCACAAGCTGGTCGTCGTGGTCGAGGACAGCGGCCGGGTCGGCGGCGTGGGCGACGCCGTGGCGCGGCTGCTGCGCGACGCCGACGTGGACGTGCCGGTGCGGACCTACGGCATCCCCCAGCGCTTCCTCGACCACGCTAAGCGGGCAAAGATCCTTTCCGAGATCGGCCTGACCGGGCAGGACCTCGCCCGTCAGATCACCGAGGCGGTGGCGCGCCGGTCGCAGGTGATGGAGAGCCATCCGGCGCGGCTCGTGCAGCCCACCGATTGATAACCATGAGTAATACCGGTGTGACCGGGAAGTCTGCAGGTCATCGACGTGATGAGGAGCCTGCGGATGAGCCTTTTCCGGACGAAGCCGGTAGAACAGTCGATTGAGGATGCCGAGGGCGGCGAGCATCGGCTCAGGCGCAGCCTGAGCGCTCTCGACCTCACCGTCTTCGGCATCGGCGTCATCGTGGGCACCGGCATCTTCGTGCTGACCGGCGTGGCGGCGCGCAACACGGCCGGTCCGGCCGTCGCGATCTCCTTCGTGATCGCCGGGATCGTGTGCGCGCTCGCGGCCCTGTGCTATGCCGAGTTCGCCGCCACGGTCCCGGTCGCCGGCTCGGCCTACACCTACGCGTACGCGACGATCGGCGAGTTCCCGGCCTGGATCATCGGCTGGGACCTGATGCTGGAGCTGGCACTGGGCGCGGCGGTGGTCGCCTCGGGCTGGTCGGGCTACTTCGCCTCGCTGCTGAAGAACTTCGGGATCTACCTGCCGTCGTCCATCGCCGGCGACGACGCGGTCTTCAACATCCCGGCGGCGCTGATCGTGCTCCTGCTGACCGGGGTGCTGGTGGCCGGGATCAAGATGTCGGCCCGGTTCAACGGCGCCATGGTGGCGGTCAAGCTGGCCGTGGTGCTGCTGGTGATCATCGCCGGGTCGTTCTTCGTCAAGGGGGCCAACTACCAGCCGTTCATCCCGCCGTCCCACCACATGGCCGCCGGAGAGGGCATGAAGGCCCCGCTCATCCAGGTGCTGTTCGGCGTGCAGCCGGTCGCGTACGGCGTCTTCGGCGTCTTCACCGCCGCCGCCCTGGTCTTCTTCGCCTACATCGGCTTCGACGTCGTGGCGACCGCGGCCGAGGAGACCCGCCGTCCGCAGCGCGACCTGCCGATCGGGATCATCGCCTCGCTGGTCGTCTGCACGATCCTCTACGTTGCGGTCTCGCTCGTGGTCGTCGGCATGCAGCACTATTCGGAGCTCAGCGCGTCGGCCCCGCTCGCCGACGCGTTCCGGTCGGTGGGCCAGCCCTGGATGGCGACGCTGATCAGCGTCGGAGCCATCGCCGGGCTCACCACCGTCGTGATGATCCTCATGCTGGGCCAGAGCCGGGTGCTGTTCGCGATGTGCCGCGACAGCCTGCTGCCCCGGTCCCTCGCCAAGGTCCATCCGACGTTCCGCACGCCGTACCGGATCACGATCGTCATCGGCGCGGTCACCGCGCTGCTCGCGGCGCTGATCCCGCTGAGCGCCATCGCGGAGCTGGTGAACATCGGCACGCTGTTCGCGTTCGTGATCGTCGCGGTGGCGGTGGTGGTCCTGCGCAGGACCCGCCCCGACCTGCCCCGCTCCTTCCGCACGCCGTTCGTGCCTGTGGTGCCGATCCTGTCGGTGCTGGCCTCGGCCTACCTGATGCTCAACCTGCCCGTGGAGACGTGGATCCGGTTCTTCGCCTGGATGGTCGTGGGCGCCGCCGTCTACTTCCTGTACGGCCGCCGCCGGAGCAGGGTGGCGACTACAACCCTTGGGGAAGCAGTCCTCGAACGGTGAGCACGGCGCCGACCGCGGCGAGCAGCACGCCGCTCGCGCCCAGCAGCAGGCGGTAGCCGCGAGGGGTCAGCCGGTGCCGACCGGCCCCCACGGCTCCCGCCAGGGCGACCTTGGAACCCACCAGGACCAGGTAGAACCCGCCCACGAAGGCCAGCGCGTACGCCGGCGCCCGGTCCCACGCCGAGACGAAGATCGGTGAGCCGACCGCGATCCAGAACAGCCAGGGGTGGGGGTTGAGCAGGTTCACCACCACACCGCGCAGGACCTCCCCTGCCGAGGAGGGCGCGTCCTCGCCGGGGCGGGGCGGCAGGGCCGTACGGGCCTCGCGCAGCGTCTCCACGCCGAGGTACACGACGTAGAGCCCGCCGCCGACCGACAGCACGCGCAGGAGCACCTGCGGCAGCGCCCCGACGGCCGTCACGGCGAGCAGCACCACGGGCAGGTCGGACAGCAGCGGCACGCAGGCCAGGCGCACCCCCGAGCGGAACCCGCCGCGCAGGCTGGCCGTGATGACGAGCGTCAGCAACGCACCGGGCGTGACGCCCGCGCCCAGGCCGAGACTGAGCCCCATCAGCAGTTCCGTCACACCGGTAACCTTCCGCTTTGTCCGCACGAGAGGCTATCGCCGGTCGATCAGCGCGAGTACGCGGCGGACGAGATCACCCCGCGCAAACCATCGTCCCCCGGCCGGCATCTAACAGACATTCCGAGGGACGGGGAGTGCGTATGGCGTTGGCGGCGCCGTTGCTGCCGGAGGATCCGGCGAGACTGGGCGACTATTGGCTGGCGGGCAGGCTGGGGGCGGGCGGCCAGGGGGTGGTGTACGAGGCGTACGACTCCGGGGGCGGGCGGGTCGCGATCAAGGTGCTGCCCGGGGAGGCGGCCCGCGATCAGGAGTTGCGCGGCCGGTTCGGGCGGGAGGCGACGGCGGCGCGGCGGGTCGCGCCGTTCTGCACGGCCCGGGTGATCGACGCGCGCCTCGAGGGTGATCAGCCGTACATCGTGAGCGAGTACGTGGAGGGGCCCAGCCTGCGCCGGGCCATGCGTCAGGAGGGCCGCCGGTTCGGCGGGGACGACCTGCACCGGCTGGCCACCGGGGTCGTCACCGCGCTGGCCGCGATCCACGACGCGGGTGTGATCCACCGCGACCTGAAGCCCGACAACGTGCTTCTCGGGCCCGACGGACCGCGGGTGATCGACTTCGGTGTGGCCCGGATGCTGGAGATGTCGCTGACCGCGAGCGGCCTGGTGGCCGGCACGTCCACCTACATGGCGCCGGAGGTGTTCACCGGGCAGCGGGCAGGCACCCCGGCCGACGTGTTCGCCTGGGGCGGCATCGTGCTGTTCGCCGCCACCGGGACCGACCCGTTCGAGGCGGAGAGCCTCGGCGGGGTCATGCATCGCGTGCTGTCCGTCGACCCCGACCTGAGCGCGCTCCCCGAATCGCTGCGTCCGCTGGTGGCCGCCGCACTGCACAAGGACCCGGCGGAGCGCCCGGTGGCGCGCGAGCTCCTCATGGCACTGGTCAGCGGGTTCCGCGGCTTCCAGGGGGATCTGCTGGCCCTGGGCAGCGCCGAGGCCGGGCTGCTCGGCCGGGCAGAGGACGGCGAGCCCGGCCTCGGCACGTTCGCCGAGGAGGTGTACGCCGGGCTCGACCCCGCCGCGCAGGCCGTCGTCCCGGGTGTGCTGCTATGCATGATCGCGGTGGACGACCACGGAGACGAGAGCACCCGCAGGGTGGCCCGCGAGGAACTACTGGAGGGCCGTCCTGCGGAGGAGCGGTCCGCCGTCGAACGCGTGCTCGCCGCTCTGTCCCGGGCCGGACTGCTGACCGGTGCGGACGGCACGATCACGCTCGCCCGCCCCGCCCTGCTGCGGGCCTGGCCCCGCCTGCGCGGCTGAGCGGACGAGGAGCACGACGGGCTGCGCGCCCACGTCGAGCTCGCCGCCGCCCGCCGCCGGCGCACGGACGGCAGATCGACGCGGCCTCGGGCAGGCCGTTCGGAGGGAACTACGACGTCTCCCTGGCAGGCGACAACGCGTTCCCGGCCCTGGCGTTCGCCCCCGACAGGCGGCTGATGGCCCTGGGCGACGACATCGGGAGGATCGCGCTCTGGAGCACCCGGGGCCCGACCCTCCAGCCGCCGGTGCTGCACGGCGCCCTGGAGACGGTCGAGGCCATGTCCTTCTCACCGGACGGGCGCGTGCTCGCCACCTGTGCGCCCGGGTGGGGCACACCCTGCCGGAGGGGGACTGGCAGAGGCACCTGCCCGGCGTCTCCTACCGGAACGTCTGCCCGTAGGGCATCCGGGACACCATCGGCTCGCCCGGCACGTGCCGGGCGAGGCGAGATCACGCGCACGCGACCAGGGGCGGCGCGTGCATCGATCAAGGCGTGCGGCGAAAGGCGGTGTATGGGCCGGTGCAACCCGGTTCATTCCGGGTGAACCGGCGGTGGACCCGGCCCTGATCAACTGGCCGGGAACCATTGCCGGTTCTGCGCGTACCCCCCTTTTGGAGATCCGATGCGCCTACGCCCGCGCGGCGTCGCCCTGGCCGCCTGCGCCTTGTTGACGGCCGGTGCCGTGCACGCCGGTCCCGCCCTGCCCGCGACGGCCGAGAGCACCCCGGACCCGTCGGCGTCACCGGCCGTCGCCTCGACCGAGAGGGAGGCGGTCGAGCTCGCGCGGACGTCGCGGCAGCGGGTGGAGGTGCTGCCGCTGCGGACCGAGACGCGGCAGGTGTTCGCCAACGCCGACGGCAGTCTCACCTCCGAGACGTCGGCGCTGCCCGAGCGGGTGCGGCGCGGCGCGGACTGGGCCGACGTGGACACCACCCTGCGCTTCGCCGACGACGGCACGGTGCGGCCGGTCGCGGCGCCGCTGGACCTGTCCTTCTCCGGGGGCGGGACGACGCCGCTGGCGAGCATCGGCGACGGCGGGCGTTCGGTCGCGATGACCTGGCCCGGGACGCTGCCGAAGCCCGGCCTCGACGGCGACACCGCGACGTACGCGGAGGTGCTGCCCGGGGTCGACCTCAAGGTGACCGCCTCGCTGCTCGGATACTCCGAGGTCCTGGTGGTGAAGAGCCGGGAGGCCGCGGCCAACCCTGCGCTGGCCGGGCTCGCGTTCGGGATGCGGGCGAACGGGCTGACGGTGCGCAAGACACCGGCCGGAGCCCTGAGCGCCGTGACCGACACGGGGACGGAGGTCTTCCACGCGCCGCAGCCCCGCATGTGGGACTCCTCCGGCAAGGACCTCGGACCGGCGGTCTCCGGGCCGCGGCTGCAGGCCAAGCAGGCGCTCATGGGAGTCGACGTCGCCGGCGACCGGGTGGCCCTCAAACCCGACAGTTCGGTGCTGACCGGCCCGGACACGGTCTACCCCGTCTACATCGATCCCCAGTGGTCGGGGTCGAAGCTGCACTGGACCTACGTGGACAAGGCCTATCCCTCCGAGTCGTACTGGGACTCGACCCACACGCCGGAGATCGGTTACTACGGCAGCGGGGTCAAGCGGTCGTTCTTCCGGATGGACAGCGACAACGTCAACGGCAAGCACATCCTCAAGGCGACGTTCCGGATCACCCAGAACAAGTCGTGGGGATGCAGGTCGGACCCGCAGGTCGCGCAGCTCTGGCTGACCGGCGGCATCTCCAAATCCACCACCTGGAGCCACCAGCCGTCCTGGGCCGACCACCTCGACAGCGTGGCCTCCGACGCCGGATACAGCTCCTCCTGCCCGGACAAGGGCATCGAGTTCGACGTCACGAGCGCGATCGTCAAGGCCGCCAAGAACGGCTGGTCGAACACGACGTTCGGGCTGAAGGACTACGACGACGGCGCGGGCAGCGTGTGGGGCTGGAAGGGCTTCAGCAGCTCGCCCAAGCTCGTGGTCGACTACAACACCCCGCCCTCCGCGCCGTCGGGGGTGGGCACCTACCCCGGCACGCCGTGCGTGACGGGGGCGAACCGCCCGTGGATCAACGCGGGTGACGCGGCGAACCCGATCAGGCTCAAGGCGAAGATCTACGACCCGGACAAGGCGAACGACGGCGTACGCGCCGAGTTCGTCATGAACCACTACAACACGGCCACCGGAGCCTGGGACGACGTGACCTCCTCGCTGCCCGGCGGCGGCAAGACGGCGTACAAGTACACCACCACCGCGACCGACCACGAGATCAAACTGCCCGGACTGGTCAGCGGCGAGAGCTACTCCTACAAGGTGCGGGCCTACGACGGCACCGACGCCAGCGCGTGGAGCCCTTGGTGCGAGTTCACCGTCGACACGGTCGACCCGGCGACGCTGCCGAAGGTGGCCTCGGGGGACTACCCCGCCGACACTCCCGACGACTGGAAGGGCGGCGTCGGCTCCGAGGGTGCGTTCACCTTCGCACCCGGGGACGGCGAGAGCGACGTGACGAGCTTCCGGTACGCCCTCGACGACCAGGGCCTCGCCACGGCGGCGACCCAGGTGACCATTCCCTCCGGGCAGACGTCGGTGACCGTGAAGGTCGCGCCGCGGCACGACTGGATCAACACGCTGTACGTCTTCCCGGTCGACAAGGCGGGCAACGTGGGCAAGACGCCCGCCGCGTACAGCTTCTACGTGAAGGCCGGCGCGGGCCCCGCCGGTGAGTGGCATCTCGACGAGACGTCCGGCGCCACCGCCGCCGACTCGGGCGCCGCCCCGCATCCGGTGACGCTGTCCGGCACCAGCGGCTGGACCGGCGGCCGGGTGAACGGCGCCGTCCACCTCGACGGCTCCACCGCCTACGGCACCACCGCCGGGCCCGTCGTGCACACCGACAGAGGCATGACCGTCTCGGCCTGGGTGCGCCTGACCGACACGACCAGGAACTCGACGGTGGTGAGCCAGGCCGGTAACAGGGGCGTCGGGTTCCAGCTCTACTACTCCTCGTCGTACAAGCGCTGGATCTTCAACAAGTACGACGCGGACAAGGACAACCCCGCGATCGTCCGCGTCGTGAGCGACGCGGAACCGCAGGCCGGCGTCTGGACCCATCTCGTGGGCGTCTACGACGCACCGGCCAGGCAACTCCGCCTGTACGTGAACGGCGTCCGGCAGTCCGCTCCCACCGCCTACACCTACACGCCCTGGGACGCCACCGGGCCGCTGCAGCTCGGGCGGGTGAAGTCCAACGGGACCTTCCAGGAGAACTTCGCCGGCGACATCGACGAGGTGCGGGTCTGGGACCGGATCCTGTCCGACGACCCCCGCACCGTGAACGACCCGGCGCTCGGCAACGAGATCGCCGTCATGGCCAAGCAGCCTCCGGCCCTGCTCGGCCGGTGGGCGTTCGACGAGGGCACGGGCACGTCCGGCGCCGACTCCTCCGGCTACGGCAGGACGGCGACCCTCAAGGGGAGTGCCACCTGGTCCGACGACGGGGTCGACGGCGCCGGCGTGCTCAGTCTCGACGGCGCCACGGCGTACGCCGCCACCGCCTCGGCCCCCGTCCGCACCGACCACAGCTACACGGTGTCGGCCTGGGTGCGCCTGGCGGGCGACGACACCTGCGCGCTGCCGGACCGCGTGATGACCGCCGTCGGCCAGGACGGCAGCAGGAACAGCGGCTTCTACCTCAGCTACCGCGTCTACACGGAGAACGGCGTCAAGGTGTCCCGCTGGGGCTTCTCCACCGCCAGCGACGACACCGACACCGAGAAGATGACCGTCGCCAAGTCCGCCGAGCCGATCGACTGCTCCGCGATCAACTCCTGGACCAATCTCGTGGGCGTGTACGACGAGGTCGCCAAGGAGATCCGGCTGTACGTCAACGGAAACCTCTCCGACGTACGGCCGTCGTCGGGCTGGCACGCGAGCGGCGGCCTCGAGATCGGGCGGGTCAAGTACCGGGGCAGCTACGCCGACTACTTCGCCGGTGACGTGGACGACGTCCGTGTCTACGTGGGAGCCCTCGTCGACCGTCAGGTCGTCAACCTCGCCCTGGGACTCCCTCTGGACGGCTGACCGCCGCCCGGTCCCCCTCTCATCGACATTTAACCGGAGGTAGTCGTGCTCGCTTCATGGCGGGGCTGGGCCGGGGTCGCCGCGATGCTGGCGGTCGTGGTGCCGGCAACGCTGGCCGTACCGGTGCCCGTGGCGCAGGCCGCGGACGACCCGGCCTGGCACAAGGCGCAGGACCAGCACCCCGTGCCCGGCCACGAGAGCCGGGCGCGGGCCGCCGCGCCCGATCCCGGGGCGCGGTACGACCTCAAGGACGCCCCCGCGGTGACGTGGCCGCAGCCCGGCATCGCGACGGCCGCCCTCGGCTCCTCCGCCAAGGACGCGGCGGCCGCGAAGGCGTCCCCGGGGTCGGGAATGGCGCGAGCCGGTCTGCTGCCGGTGTGGATCGGCCCGGCGGATTCCCGCGCCGGGACTCCGGCCGCCGGGAAGAACGCGGCCACGCCGTCCTCCGGGGCCTCCTCCTCGGGAGCCGCGGCCGTGCAGGTGCGGGTGCTCGACCCCCAGATGGCGGAGCGGTCACACATCATCGGCCTGGGCCTGCAGCTGACTCCGCAGACGACCACCGAGGCGACCACGCGAGCCACCCCGCAAGGGGCCGCGCAGGCGGGGGCCGCGGCACGGCGGGTCGCGGTCGCGGTCGACTACTCGGGCTTCCGGTACGCCTACGGCGGCGACTGGGCGTCCCGGCTGCGCCTCGTCCGGCTGCCCGGGTGCGCCGCCAGCACACCCGATCTGCCGCAATGCCAGACCCGTACGCCGCTGCCCACCGGCAACGACGTCAAAGCGGGCCGGTTGACCGCGGACGTCGACCTCGCCGCCGCCGGCGCGACCACGCTGGCGGCCGAGGCGGCGCCGTCGGGATCGGCGGGCACCTACGAGGCGACCTCGCTGTCCCCGTCGGCCACCTGGAGCGTGAGCAACCAGACCGGGGCGTTCTCCTGGTCCTATCCGCTGCGTCTGCCGCCGGTCCCCGGCGGCCCGACTCCCAACATCGGGCTCGCCTACTCCTCCGGCAGCGTCGACGGCCGCACGGTCGCCACCAACAACCAGGCCTCCTGGATCGGCGAGGGCTTCGACTACTGGCCCGGGTTCGTCGAGCGCAGATACAAGGCATGCGCCGACGACGGCGTCACGCCCAAGCGCAACGACCAGTGCTGGGGCAACTCCAACGCGACGCTGTCGCTGAACGGGCAGGCCACCGAGCTGGTGCTGGACGACGCCACGGGCACCTGGCAGCCGAAGGACGACGACGGTTCCAAGGTCGAGAAGCTCTCCGGCGCCGACAACGGCGACAACGACGGCGAGTACTGGCGGGTCACCACCCCGGACGGCACCCAGTACTACTTCGGCCGCAACCACCTGCCCGGGTGGGCGGACGGCAAGGCGGAGACGGACTCCACCTGGACCGTGCCGGTCTTCGGCGACGACGACGGTGAGCCGTGCCACAAGAGCGCCTTCTCGGATTCCTGGTGCCGGCAGGCGTGGCGGTGGAACCTCGACTACGTCGTCGACCCGCACGGCACGGTCAGCACGTTCTGGTACGGCAAGGAGACCAATTACTACCGCCGCGACGTCACCACGCTGACCGACGGCGTGCCCAACGGCACCCCGACCGCGTACGACCGGGGCGGCTACCTCAAGCGCATCGACTACGGCCAGCGCTCCGACGCGATCTTCACCTCGTCCGCCCCCGCGCGGGTCTCCTTCGACGTGAAGGAGCGGTGCATCCCCACGTCGAGCTTCGACTGCGCGGCGGACAAGTTCACCAAGGACAACGCCAAGTACTGGCCCGACGTCCCCTACGACCAGAACTGCGACTCCGGCGAGAAGTGCATCGACAAGTACTCGCCGACGTTCTGGACGCGCAAGCGGCTGGCCGCCGTCACCACCCAGACGCTGTCGGGCGGCACGTACAAGGACGTCGACACCTGGACGCTCGACCAGGAGATGCGCGCCCCCGGCGACGGCACGGCGGCCACGCTGTGGCTGGCCGGGATCAGCCACACCGGCAAGGTCGGCGGCACCGCCTCGCTGCCGTCGGTGAAGTTCGCCGGCGTCCAGAAGCCCAACCGCGTCGACGCCCTCGAAGGACGCCCGCCGCTGACCAAGTGGCGGATCTCGGCGATCGACAACGAGACCGGCGGCTCGCTGTCCGTCGCCTACTCCGACGAGGACTGCACGGCCGGCGACAAGCCGGACATCGGGACCAACACCCGGCGGTGCTACCCGCAGTACTGGTCGCCGGAGGGCGCGACCTCGCCCAAGCTCGACTGGTTCCACAAGTACGTCGTCACCGAGGTGCGGGAGATCGACCGTACGGGAGACGCGCCCGACGAGGTGACGAGCTACGAGTACCTCGGCGGCGGCGCCTGGCACCACGATGACGACGACGGGCTGACCAAGGAGAAGTACAAGACCTGGTCGCAGTGGCGCGGCTACGGCCGGGTGCGGATCACCCACGGCGAGGCGCCCGAGCAGCGCTCCCAGTCGGAGTACCTCTACTTCCGCGGCATGGACGGCGACGAGCTGCCCGGCGGGGGCACGCGGAACGTGAAGGTCACCGACTCCACGGGCGCCGCCGTGGACGACGCCGACGCCCTGCAGGGACGGCTCCGCGAGGAGATCCACTACGACGGCCCCGACGGTCCTGCCATGAGCGGCACCGTCACCTCCTACTGGGTGAAGCAGACCGCCAAGCGAGTGCGCTCCTGGGCCACGACCAGGGCGACCATGGTGCGAGAGGACACCGAGCGCATCCGGACCGCGCTGGCGTCCGGCGGCTGGCGGTACACGAAGACCGACACCGACTACAACGACGACGGCCTGCCCACGCAGGTGAGCGACCTCGGCGACGAGTCCACCGCGAGCGACGACCAGTGCACCCGCACGGAGTACGCCCGTGACGCCTCCCGCTGGATGGTCTCCTACGTCTCGCGCGTGGAGACCGTCACCAAGGCGTGCGACGTCACTCCGGCCCGGCCGGCCGACGTGGCCTCCGACGTGCGCAAGTACTACGACGGCAAGGCGTTCGGCGCAGCGCCGGACAAGGGGAACGTCACCAGGACCGAGAAGCTCGGGTCGTGGAACGGCGGCCCGCAGTACGTCACGACCGGCACCACCACCTTCGACGTGTACGGCAGGCCGTTGGTCGTCACCGACGCCTCGGGCGGCAAGACGACGACGGCCTACACCCCGGCGACCGGCCTGGTCACCGGCACCGAGGTGACCAACGCGCTCGGGCACGTGAGCAAGACCGAGGTCGAGCCGGCCTGGGGCCTGCCGACCGCCACGATCGACGTCAACGGCAAGCGCACGGACATGGCCTACGACCCGCTGGGCCGGCTGACCGGCGTATGGCTGCCGGGGCACGCCAAGGCGACGTACGCCTCGGCGCCGAGCATGAAGTTCGGCTACCAGATCCGGGCCGACGGGCCGACGACGGTGACCACCTCGACGCTCCGCAACGACGGGGTGAACTACACCACCGGGTACGCCCTGTACGACGGCCTGCTGCGCGCCCGCCAGACCCAGCAGCCCGCCCCCGGCGGCGACCGCGTCGTGAACGACACGCTGTACGACAGCCGCGGCCTGGCCTACAAGACCAACGACGACTACTACGTCGAGGGGGCGCCCGGCTCCACGCTGTGGACCCCCGCGAGCGACGACGACGTCCCCGGCCAGAACGTCACGGTCTACAACGGCATGGAGTGGGCCACCGCGCAGATCTTCCGCAAGCGCGGCAGCGAGCAGTGGCGCACCACCGTGACGTACGGCGGCGACCGCGTCAGCGTCGATCCTCCCGAGGGATCGACGCCGACCACGAGGATCACCGACGCCCGCGGCGAGATCATCGAGTTCCGGGAGTACAAGGGCGACGGCCCGAGCGGCGACTACGACGCCACCACCTACTCCTACACGCCGACCGGGCAGCCCGCGACCATCAAGGACGCCGACGGCAACGCGTGGACCTACCACTACGACCTGCGCGGGCGCCTCGTCCAGCTCGACGACCCTGACAAGGGCACCGCGAAGCTGACGTACGACGACACGACCGACCGTCTGCTGACCACCACCGACGCCCGCGGCAAGAGCGTCTTCTTCACCTACGACCTCCTCGGCCGCAAGACCGCCGAGTACGAGGGCACCTCGGCGAGCGGAACCAAGCTCGCCGAATGGAAGTACGACACCCTGCCCGACGGCACCGTCGTCAAGGGCCAGCCGACCGCCTCGACCCGGTACGTCAAGAACGCCACGACCGGCGCCATGGACGCCTACACCACGGCCGTCACCGGCTTCGACGACGCCTACCGCACCCTCGGCACCGAGACTGTCATCCCGGCCTCCGAGGGCGCGCTGGCCGGCACCTACAAGGTCAGCACCGACTACAACCCCGACGGCACCGTCCACCGCACGGTGCTGCCCGCGGCCGGGGGGCTGCTCGGCGAGACGATGCTCTACGGCTACGACGAGCTCGGCAACCCCACCACCACGCGCGGCCTGACCAACTACGTCACCTCCACCACGTACTCCAAGCTCGGCCAGGTGCTCGACATGACGATGAGCACCGGTCTGAAGAGGGTGAAGGAGACCAACTTCTACGAGGAGGGCACCAACCGGCTCACCCGCTCGCTGTACGAGCGCGAGACGGCGCCGATCTCCGTCGCGGACACCAACTACACGTACGACCCGTCGGGCAACATCAAGGAGATCGCGGACAGGCCGTCCGGCCAGACGCCCGACGTGCAGTGCTTCCGGCAGGACTACCTGCAGCGCCTGACCGAGGCGTGGACGGCCACCGACGACTGCGCGGCCGACCCCTCGCAGGCCATCGTCGGCGGACCTGCGCCCTACTGGCAGTCCTTCGCCTACGACAAGCTCGGCAACCGCACCAAGGAGGTCGACCACCAGGCGAGCGGCGACGTCACCAAGACCTACACGTACGCGGGGGCCGGCAAGCCGCAGCCGCACACGCTGACCTCGGTCGAGTACAAGGGCGGCGATCGCGACGGGCAGATCGACAGCTACGCCTACGACGCCGCCGGCAACACCACCGAGCGGGGCTCGGGCCGGGCGCTCGAATGGGACGTCGAGGGACACCTCGCCAAGTCCACCGACCCCTCCGGCGTCAGCACCTTCGTCTACGACGCCAACGGCGAGCGCCTGATCCGCCGCGACCCCACCTCCACCACCCTGTACGTGGCCGGGATGGAGATCCGGGTCGACAAGGCCACCGGCGCCAAGAGCGCGACCCGCTACTACACGCACGGTGGGCAGGTCGTCGCGGCCCGGACCAACAAGGGCCTCACCTGGTTGGGCGCCGACAACCACGGCACCACTGACATATCGGTCACCGACGACGCGGCCCAGACGCCCACCCGCCGCCGCTTCACCCCGTTCGGTCAGCAGCGCGGCACGCCGCCGTCGCTCTGGCCCGGGCAGAGAGGCTTCGTGGGCGGCGTCATCGACGACGCCACGGCGCTCACCCACCTCGGCGCCCGCGAGTACGACGCCGAGACCGGCCGCTTCATCTCCGTCGACCCCGTCTTCGACGCCGCCGACCCCCAGAGCTGGAACGGCTACGCCTACGCCGACAACAACCCGGTCAACGCCTCCGACCCGTCGGGGCTGACCATCGACTACGGCAGCCCCCTCGGCGGCGTTCCGAAGGAGAAGAAGAAGGCGTCCAACCCGGGCACCCCTCCTTCCTATCCTCCTCCGCCCCCGCCGGTCAGCCGGCCGCACTGCGGCACCTGGGACTTCGGCTGCAAGGCCAAGAACTTCTGGAACCAGCACAAGGCCACCATCGTCAACGTCGCCGTCTCGATTACCGTGACCATCGGCTGTGAGGTGGCCACAGGCGGCGCCGGCAGCGTCGGCTGCGCCGCCGCCGGTGGAGCGGCGGGCAACCTCGCGGGCTACCTGGTCTCCACACCGCGTGACCAGTGGAGCATGGGAGGCGCCTTCCACGCGGCGGCGGTGGGAGCCGTGACCGGGGCGGCCGGGGGCGTGCTGGGCAAGGCCGCATCGGCCGTGCTCGGCAAGGTGGCCACCACGGCGGCGGGCAAGGCCGTCGCGGGGGCCGTCGGCAAGGCCGCGAGCAAGGCGAGATCCGCCCTGGGCAAGGCGGGCGCCGCCGCCGAGGACGCGGCCGAAGCGGGCGAAGGCGCGGCCGCGCGATCGGCCGGAAGGGGCGCGGCCCGAGAGTCGGAGAGCCCCCACGCCTCGTCCGGAGCCCGCGGAGGCTGTGGCAACAGCTTCGCCGCCGGCACCCTGGTAAAGCTCGCCGACGGCACCGCCAAGGCGATCGAGAAGATCAAGCCCGGCGACAGGGTCCTCGCCACCGACCCGTCAACCGGTGAGACGGCCCCGAAGCTCGTGGTCGCCGCCTTCTCGGGCGTCGGCTACGTCAGCCTCGTCCAGATCACCGTCGACACCGACGGCAGGAAGGGCCACGACACCGGGGTCATCCTCGCCACGGAGCACCACCTGTTCTGGGACAGCCAGGACAAGGCGTGGGTCCGCGCCGACCACCTGACCCCGGCCGACCGCCTCCGCACCCCGTCCGGAGCCACGGTCCAGGTCGTCGGCACCACCACCGTGCCCGCCCACCCCGCCGTCTACGACCTCACCGTCGCCGACACCCACACCTTCTACGTCCAAGCCGGCCCCACCCCCGTCCTCGCCCACAACTGTGGTGATCTTGCTGGAAGTGGCCCAAAAGCCGGGGTCATCGAGGTCAGTGATCGGGCGCGGTCGACGGGCGCCTTCAATAACATCAGCACGAGTAGCCCGCACGATTTCTTATTCGATCCGTCCAAGAGGATACTGGTCGTAGCAGGTAAGCGCTTTGGGCTGGGGCACCCGGGCTTGGCTGGAAGCATCGGCGCCAATGACGCCGAGGTGGTCGGCGGCGAAATAATGAGGCGCGAGGATGGCGCATTCCTGACAGACGAGCGATCGGGACACTACGGCCATCAGTGGACCAACGAAGTCCGTCAGCAATTTCAGGAGTTCATGGACGGATATGGTTTCTCGCTCGATCATATGGCTGGCTGGGGAAGGTTCCGCTGATTAAATGGATGCTCTGCAGGAAGCACTCTCACGGCTGAATCCCGATCTCTGGATATATGCGGAGGAGCCACTGCCGATGCGATGGCTTCCTCTGTTCCAGGTCACCTCAACCGATCTGCGGCTGGGGCTAGACATTTCAGGATCCTGGGTCATCGGGAGAACGAACGGCTCAGTCGCCACCACGGCTTCCGATGTTCTTAGTCAGGTATGGATAACCATTCTCGAGCTAGAAGTCGAGGATCTCGACAGCAAGCTGCGAGATGCTGCCCTGCAATATGAGCTGCCTGCCCCTCTCCCGGCACTGCCAATACCTAAAATCCTTCAACTCGCGCTAGCAACCCGACGACAGCACTGGGTGGATCGAGCGCTTGCGTGGCTGGATCGCTATCCAGCGTCTGTCGAGACGATAAACCTGCTGAAGGAGGTTTCTCGGTCGCGCCATGTAGGGCAGTCGAATCGCCATAGGGCAGAGAAGATCATTCGTCGACTAGGCGGGATTCCGAGTCCTTAGTAAGCCCGACCTGCGGCAGGCTGCTGGCGTCACGCATTGTAGAGGCTCACTCTCCCGCACCAGATGGAGGACCATTGGCTCGCGCACGATCGTCACTGATGAACGGCGATGAACCTCGCAGCGAGGATTCGCAGCGGCTCCCCCTGGGCAGAGCCGTGCTGACCCGGCGGACATCGCTCTCCCTTCCCCAGCGCATGTCGTTGGAGGACTGGAAGCGGGTAGGGCGACAGATCTCGCACATCAACGACGCGTCCACCTGGTGGCTGGGCGACTGGCTCGTCTACGGGCGCGAGTGCTTTCCTGACAGGTACAAGCGTGCCGTGGAAGACACCGCACTCGACTACCAGACTCTCCGCAACTACGCCTGGGTCGCCGGCCGCTTCAGCCGTCAGCGACGGCGCGCCCGGCTCAGCTTCCAGCACCACGCGGAGGTCGCGGTCTTCTCCGAACACATCCAGGACATGTGGCTCGACAGGGCGGAGGAGAACGGCTGGTCGCGCAACGCCCTGAGGACCCACATCAGGGCGGTGCGCGACCAGCCCCGGTCCGAGGCCACGAAGGCCGTACAGGTTGCGGTGGACGTGGCCCCCGACCAGTTGAGGCTCTGGGAGGAAGCCGCCCGCCGTACCCGGTGGAATCTCGTGGACTGGATGGTTCACTCCCTGAACAAGGCGGCCGGGTCTGCCGATCTCGCCGAGGCGGAGTAGACGCCGGCCTTGGGCCACTGATGGAGTTGTGCCGCCGGAGGGGTGACCGGCTGCTCGCCGTTTCCCAGTGCGGCATCACGGCGGTGTCGCGCCCGGCCGAGGTCAACCGGGCGCTGCACTGCACGGGCTGCTGAACAGGCCGGTGTACTGCTCAGTTGGCGCCGTCGTAGCCGTGCAGGCCGCCTCGCTCGGTGCCGCGTACGCTCTGGCTGTCGATCACACCGGCGCTGGGGGTGGGATCGCGACCGTGGCGGGTGCGTTCCCGCTCCCGCAGCGCCGCCAGGATGTGCTCCCAGCGGGCTTCATTCCGCCATTGGCGCCAGTAGTGGTAGACCGTCTGCCAGGGCGGAAAGTCGTGCGGCAGCAACCGCCAGGCGCAGTCGGCGCGCAGCCAGTAGCTGATCGCGTTCATCTGTGGGGTAGGGCCATCGACGCTCGGGCATGGGGGAACCTCCCCTGTCAGCACCTCACACGACTCCGGGCCTGACCAGCTACCTGAACGCCACCTTTTCAGACATCCTCTAGTAGTGCTTTGTTAGGTCAGCCTTTTGTGGTTGGTCGGCATTGGGGGTGTAGTGGTGCGATGCGGGCGTGACCCCCGAGCACCTCGCGCATGTCCGGCAGCAACTGGAGTCCTTCGCCGCGGAGATGTTCGCTCCTTTGACCCGCCGGGATCAGCGGGCCAAAGGGCTGACCTACCTGCGGGGCCTGCTGCTGGACGGCCGCCGCAAGTCGATGCAGCCGATGGCCGAACGCCTGGGCGTGGACCACCAAGGACTGCAGCAGTTCCT
>NZ_VIRJ01000061.1:0-19293 GCF_006874435.1 Microbispora sp. KK1-11
CGGCCCCGAAGCACTCACCCCCAGCGAGACACGCGTCGCCGGGCTCGCCGCGACCGGCCTGACCAACCGCCAGATCGCCCAACGCCTCTATGTCACGGTGAAGACCGTGGAAGTCCATCTCTCCAACGCGTACCAGAAGCTGGGAGTACGACGCCGGAACGAGCTCGGGAAGATACTGACCGGCCTTTCCAACAGCTGAGGCCACGGGCGTCGGCGGCCGGACGTCCCGCGGTGGCTCCGCGCATCGTGTTCCCGTTTCCCGTGGCCCGGCCCCAGGTGATCGCCGGGGCCGTCTCGCTATGAGTCTGTCTGGCGATCAGCGCCGTTAGGAGCTTGTAAGCGATCATCAAGCGCGTGTCCATATATGTACGGGCGGATCACCTACGTGCATGAAGGCCTCATTCGCGATGAACGAGCCATCGCCTGGCGATGTGGAATCGTGAGACCACTCAGCGCCTCGTGATGCCGGACCGGCCGGTTCTCCGTCCGCCATCTCCGCCCGCCGGCATTCGGCGCTCGAGTGGCAGGCGGGCTTCGGCGATCACGGCCACTGTCGCCTGAACAGTTATCGGATCTATCGGGAGCCCTTGGTCATGTCAGACGGAACGCCGACACTGTGGGAACGGGACCACGAGGTGAGGACGCTCACCTCCGCAATCGAGGCCGCCCGCCACGGTAGGAGTGGGTTCATCCTGGTGGAGGGCCCTGGCGGTATGGGGAAGACCACGCTGCTCTCGTTCGCGGGCCGCACCGCCGTCTCTTCGGGGTTCCGTGTGCTGCGCGCCCGCGGCTCCGAGCTGGAGCAGGGGTTCGGCTTCGGCATCGTCCGGCAGCTGTTCGAGCCGGCGCTCGCGCGTGCCGGTCAGACGCAGAGGGACCGCTGGCTGCAGGGAGGGGCCCAGCCCGCCGCGTCCGCGCTCGGCCCGCTGGAGGGAGGGGACGCGCCGGTAGGTGACTTCGCCGTGCTCCACGGTCTCTACTGGCTGACGGCCAACATGTGCGCGAGCACCCCCATGATTTTGATCGTCGACGACCTGCATCTTGCGGACGCGGCGTCGTTGCGGTTTCTGACCTATCTGCTGCCGAGGATGGAGGGCCTTGCGCTGGGAATCCTGGCTGGAGCGCGTCCTCGGGACCCCCACAGGGATCGCGACCTGCTGGCGCACATCCTCACCGACCCGGTGACCACCGTGCTGCGTCCCGGCCCCTTGAGCCCCGACGCCGCCGCACGGGTGGTCCGCGACGTGATCGGTTCCGCCGATCGTGACTTCTGCACGGCGTGCCGCGAACTCACCGGCGGCAACCCACTGCTGCTGCGGGAACTGGCCGTCGCCGCGGCGAGCCAGCGGATCCCCACTACGGCCGAAAGCGTGTCGCTGCTCCCGGCCATCGCAGGCGACGCGATCGGACGCCGCGTGCGGCTACAGCTCCGAGGGCTGGAAGCGGAGGCGACCACATTGGCCCAGGCCGTCGCAATCATGGACGGGAAGGCGAACCTGGCCGAGGCGGCGAGCGTGGCCGCGCTCGAATCCACGCAGGCGTGTCAGGTCCTCGCATCCCTCACCGCGGCGGACATCCTGCTGCAGGAAGAGCCGCTCACCTTCGTCCATCCCATCGTCCAGGCGGCGATCAACGACATGATGGACGGACCACAGCGAGTCCGGCTGCACCAGCGGGCCGCGCGGGTGTTCGCGAGCATCGGGGCGCCCCGAGAACGGGTCGCCGCCCACCTCATGCAGACCGAACCGGCGGCCGAGCCTGAGGTCGTGGCCGCCCTCCGGGCCGGTGCGGCCGAGGCGCTCACCCACGCCGCACCCGAAAGTGCTCTGGCGTACCTCGAACGGGCACTCCAGGAACCGCCCACGCAGGAGGAGCGGCCGGGGCTTCTGCGGTCGCTCGGCGAAGTGGCGATGCTCGTCGACGGGCGAAAAGCCGTCGACTACCTGACCCGGGCACTGACGGCGGCAGAGGAGGCGCAGGCACAGGGAGAGATCGCGGACATGCTCGGACGGTCGTTGTTCGCCGCTGGACGGACGTCCGAGGCCATGACCGTCCTCACCGAGGCCGTCTCGCGGCTGGATGAAAGAGAGGCCGAGCAGGCCGACCTGCGCCGCCGCCTGCAGGCCAACATGATCAACACCACGCTCGCCAACGTCGAGCTGCACGATGCCTCCGAGCGGCTGGTGTCGAAGCTGCGGGAAGCGCCGCAGGAGCCGGGGCTCGGCGGCAGGCTGCTGGACGCGCTCATCGGGTGGTACGACGGCATCGCAGCTCTCGACGCCGAGGCGGCGCTCACCCGGACCCGTCGCGCTTTCGCCGACGGCATCCTGGTCGAGAAGGCGGTCGCGACCGAGGCATTCGCGGACGCCGTCTGGACGCTGATCAGTGCCGACCAGGACGACGTCGTACGGTTGCTCGACGGAGCACTGGACCGGTCGCACCGCGTCGGCTCGACCTTCGGGACCGCCGTCGTGCTCGCGTTCCGTGGCCTGGCCTGGCTGCGCCAGGGATTCCTCGCCGAGGCCGAGACCGATGCCCGCGAGTCGGCGCGGTTCGCCGAGAGCGTCCATCTCGACGTGCTCCGGCCTCTCGTGGCGAGCTTCTTGGCCGACACGCTGATGGAACGCGGCGAGCTCGGGGCGGCGGAGCAGGCGCTGAGCTGGGCCGACCAGGTGTCTCTCCCCGCGGCGGCGGCCCAGCTGTACTGGACGCGGATCAGCCACGGCCGCCTGCTCGTCCACCAGGGCAGGCCCGGGGAAGGAACCGAGGCGCTGATCGAATCCGGTCGGCGATTCGAGGAGTACGGCTGGCGCAATTCCGCCTACCTGGATTGGCGAACCGACGCCGCACTAGGGCTGGACGCCTGCGGCCGGCACTCCGAAGCGCGCGCGCTGGCGATGGAGACCCTCGACCTGGCTCGCCGCTGGGGAGCGCCCAGGGCACTCGGTCAGGCGCTGCGTATCGGCGGAGTCGTCACCGGGCGCGAAGAAGGACTGACCATGCTGCGTAGTGCGGTCGAAGTCCTGCGCCCCTCACACGCGCAGCTCGAACACGCCAAGGCTCTGTGCGCCCTCGGCGTCGCGCTACGCCGGGCCAACGAGCGCGGCGAAGCGCGGGCGTGCCTCGCAAAGGCCCTGGATCTCGCCGACCGGGCGGGCGCCACACCGCTGATCGAGCTGGCCCGTGCCGAGATCCGCGTGTCTGGCGGCCGCCCTCGTCGTACAGCCATCACCGGGCCGGACGCCCTCACGCCGAGCGAGCACCGGGTGGCGGTTCTCGCGGCCGCCGGTCACACGAACCGGGTCATCGCGCAGCAGTTGTTCGTCACACCCAAGACCGTCGAGGTGCACCTCAGCAGTGTTTACCGGAAGCTCGGCATCACCCGCCGCTACCAGCTCTCCCTTCAGGGTCAGTTGGCCGGAACGGCCGGCACGGAGTCGCCTTGATCCGCATTCGTCCTGCCTGCGGCCGGGGCGGGTGCCTCCCACTGACCGACGAGGTCCGCGTACAGGGAGGACGTGGCCAGCAGCTCGCCGTGGGAGCCCAGATGCACGCTTTGCCCGTCCAGGAGGAGGATGCGGCGGGCCCGGCGGGCCGAGCTGATGCGGTGCGCGATGACCACCAGGGTCCCCTCGCGGCGGGCGAAGGCCGTCTCGACGCGTGCCTCCGCGATCGGGTCGAGATTGGAGGTGGCTTCGTCGAGGATGACCACAAGGGCGGGGGAGAGGTACACCCGGGTCAGGGCGATGAGCTGCTTCTCGCCCGCGGAGAGTTCCGCGCCGCCCGTCCCGACCCGCGCGTCCAGCCCGCCGAGCCGTTCGACGACGGCGTGAAGGCCGACGGCCTCGGCGGCCGCGGTGAGTTCGCGTTCCGTGGCGGACGGCGCGAGGTAGGTGAGGTTCTCCCGGAGACTTCCCGTGAACACGTACGCCTCTTGGGGGATGAGGGCGAGCGTTTGGCGCAGGCCGGCCTCGCGGAGCCGCGTGATATCGCACCCGCTGAGGCGAACCACACCGCTCTGGGGGGTCAGCAGGCCGGTGAGCAGGTTCGCGAGGGTGGACTTGCCGATCCCGCTCGGGCCGACGACAGCGAGGTGATCCCCTTGGGCGACGATGAGGTCCAAGTGCCGGACGACGGGTTCGGCATGTGGTCCGTACGCGAAGGTGAGACCCGAGATTGCCAGCTCGTAGCGCTGCGGCCACGCAACGACGCGTTCGGCGGACGGTTCCGGCCCGGGAATCCCCTCCCCGAGGCGGTCGAGGGTGACGAACAGTTCGATGCCCCAGCCCCCCAGCATGCCGACGAGGTTGCGCAACGTCGGCTCCAGGCTGACCGTGAGGTAGGTGACCGCGCCGACCAGCTCGGGCGCGGTCAGATGTCCTTCGCGCAGTAGCCAGGGCGCGCCCGCCAGCACGACGATGAGCGGAAGGTGAGCCCCCACGAACACGGCCAGGCTGCGCAGCGCGGTGGCGCGCGCCTGTGAACGGGTCAGCGCGGCCTCCGTGTCGATCGCCCGCCCCACCTCGCCGACGGCCCGGTGCTCCGCGGCGCACGCGATCACGTCGCGGACCGAGCCGAAGGCCGTTCCCGCCCGTTGGGCGACCCCCTCCTCGGCCAGGAGCACCGCCTTGCAGCGAGCGGTCAGGCTGGGCAGCAGCAACGCGAACAGGGTCACGGCGATGGCGACCAGCGCGCCGCTGACAAGTGCGATGGCGGGGGCCAGCAGCACGAGCCCGGCCAGCGCCGACGCGAAGCCGAAGACGCTCTGCCGCATCACGCGCAGCAGAGCCGAGAGGATGTTCCGCACCGCCTGGACCTGTTCGGTGAGACGGGCGACGCTCGCCGTGTCCTGGCGGTCGGGAGAGGCGACCGCGGCGATGACCGCGCCCTTGACGACAGCGGTGACGAATGCGTCGCGCACCGGTTCGACCACGGCGGCGAGCCAGGGGAACATCCGCCTCGTGGCCAGCGCCCCCATCGCGGCCGTCGTGAGGAGCAGGGCCAGGATGACGAGTGCGCCGATGATGTCGTGTTCGAGGAAATGCTCCAAGGCCGTCGCGGTCGCGAGGCCTGACAGCAACGTCGGCAGCGACTCGAGGACCGACCAGAGCAGGATTCGTGTCACAGGTCCCCGCCGTGCCCGCAGTTCGCGTGCCAGCAGACCGAACCCTGCGCGGTTCACGCCGATCCCGCCGTTCACGCGTCCACCTCTTCCGTATGGGTGTCGATGGCGAACACCGCGCGGTAATCGGGCTCGCTCGCCCACAGGACCGTGTGGGGGGCCACCGCGCGGATTCGTCCCTCATCCAGCCAGGCGACCAGGTCGGCGCGGGCGGCGGTCGCCGCGCGGTGCGCGACGATGAGCCGGGTACGGCAGGCGAGGCCTTCGGTGATGGCCTCGGAGACCTGGGCCTCGGTGACGGTGTCGAGACTGGACGTGGCGTCGTCGAGCACGAGGACCCGCCCGCCCTGCGCCACCGCACGGGCCAGGCCCAGGCGCTGCAGTTCCCCGCCTGAGAGGCGTACGGCGGTGAGCGGGGTGTCGAGCCCCTCCGGCAGCCGCCGGATGAAGTCCGTGGCCCGGGCGACCCACGCGGCGTGCTCGATCGCCGGTTCCGTCGTGTCAGGGCGTCCGTACGTGAGGGCGTCGCGCACCGTGGTGCCGAGCAGTACGGGACGGTCGAAGGCGTAGGCGACCTCACGCCGCAGGGCCGTCGGATGGAGGGAGTCCACGGGCACGCCGTCGAGCATGACCTGGCCCTCGTCCGGGTCGACGAGGCGGCCGGCGAGCAGTGCGAGCGTGCTCTTGCCGGTCCCGGACCGTCCTACCAACGCGACGGACGCGCCGGCGGGAAGATCGAGGTCGACCTCCTCCAGGATCGTCCGGTCGTCGTGCCGTACCGCGACCTTGCGGAAGGACAGCGCCCCAGGGCCGGGTGGCAGGCATCTGGCCGGACAGGGCTCAGCGTCGTACCGGACGTGCGGCCGTTCGGCCAGCACCCCGCGGATCCGGCTCATGTTCGCGCGCACGCTGGCCAGTGACGACAGGGTTTCGACCTGGCCGAGAAGGCCGAGCGCGAACGGCAGGTAGAGGGCGGTGGCCAGGAACTCACCGGGTGATAGGCGGGCGCCGGTGACCCCCAGGCCGGCGACGACCAGCACGAGGACCCGGACTCCGGTCACGACCAGACCCACCTGCCAGGAGGTCGTCCCCTGCACCTTCCACAGGGCCGTCCCCGCCCGGTTGAGGTCGGGCAGAGGACCCAGGACGCGGTCGATCTCGCGCTGGGCGGTGCCCGACGCGCGGATCGTCCTGCTGCCGGCCAGCGCGTCGGTCAGCCGCGCCGCCACGGTCGCCTGGTGTTCGAGATACTCGGCGTACGCGCCGGTGACCTGTCCGGTGAAGCGCCGGAGCAGCAGGACGGCGGGGATGGCGCCCACCATGAACACCGCCCCGATCCGCCAGTCGATCAGCCAGAGGGCGATCAGCCCGCCGAGTGAGGCGACACCGGTCACCAGGCTACCGACCAGGTCGGGGACGGCGGTGGCGCTGGAGTAGGTGTTGCCCGTCAGACGGGCCACCAGATCCCCCGTGGCATGTCGCCGCATGCCGGGAACTCCGAGCGCGAAAACGTGCCGGAGCAGCCGGTAGCGCAGGGCGACCGCGATTCTGGTGGTCGCCGACACGCTGACGATTCCGAAGAACGCCTCGGTCAGCGCGCGTACCGTCAGCAGCCCCAGCAGGGCGAGAACGGCGAGTCCGGCTGCACCGGCCAGCACCTCGTCAACGGCGCGGGCCGCGACGGCCGGAGCCAGCAGCGCTGCCCCGGTCGTCGTCATCGACAGCGCCGCGGAGGCCACAGTGCTCAGCGGTGCCAAGCGCACCAGCGTGGAAAGCCTGAGCACGGCCGTGCCCTGGCCCGCTGGGGCGGTGGTCACGTGTGAGGACATCGTCGCCTTCCTCGCCTTGTATGTATTGGACGCCGGTTGCGGGCGGAGTCGCGTGATCCGGACCGCCGATCGGTCACTTCGTCCGGGCGGGATACGGCCTACCGGACAGAACCGGCAACGGCAGCCCGCGGATGGACGAGCCGGGGAGGGGTCAGGAGGAAGGCGACCACGTCCTCGACGAGTGCGCTCCCTTGGGGGCCTACGAACGGGTCATGACCGGCGTGTGGGATCTCCTGGTAGCGGAAAAGCGCCGCCGCGCGCCGTCCCGCCGCGCCCAGTCGCCGTGCCAGAAGGCGGGAGTGCGCGACGGGGATGACCTCGTCGCGTTCACCGTGGACGAGCAGGACGGGCGCTGTGATCCGGGGAGCGAGGCGGAGCAGGTCGCGCGGGCCGAGGTCGTCGTCGATCTCGGCCCGCCCGCCCAGCCGATCGAGCAGGGACCGGACGCTTGCCGGCCCGTCCGTGTAAAGGGCGGCCCCCGACACGAACGGTGCCACCGCCACGCAGCGGGACCACCCTGTGGGATCGGCGGCGGCGGCGAGCAGCGCGAGAAACGCGCCGTAGCTGACGCCGAACAGCATCGGGATGCGGCAGCCGGGGTGCCGGCGCTCCCTGAGAAGTGTGGCGAGCAGATGGCGGATGTCGGCGAGATCGGGTCCGCCCCAGCAGCCCTTGATGGCGTCGCGGTGGGCGGCGCCGTATCCGGTGCTGCCCCTTTGGTTGGGGGCGACGATCGTTATTCCGGCATCGGCGAGGCGCTGGAAGACAGGCTCGAACGTCAGCTCCCACGCCGCCTCCGGCCCGCCGTGCAACGCCACGAGCACGTGGCGGCTGCGCCGCCAGTCCTCGCCGTACACCACCGCCTCGACCGGTCCGGCCGGACCATCGAACTGTTCCAGCCGGGCGTCGTGCCCGCAGAAGGTCGCCGACCCCTCCGCCTGCCGCCTCTCGAAGGGCTCGGTGATTCTGACGACGGCCGCGGGAGTGGCCGGGGACGAGAACAGAACCCGTAATCCCGTCTCGCTCCAGCCGGCGTCCCTGATGACACCGGGCGGGCAGGGGACCTCGGTGACGGTGTCGGTGGCGACGTCGTAAATAAGGAGACGGGAAACGGCCCCCTGGGCGACCCGCAGTGCCAGGCGGCGTCCCTCGGGATCGAGGGTGAGCGGCAGGACGGTGCCGGTGAGACGGTCGAGTGCCCGGAAGAAGCGGACCCGGGTGTCGGAAGGCGACACCCGGCCCAATCCGATGCCGTCCGAGTTGCGGGCCGCAACGAGAATCTCGCCTCGGCGCGGGCTGGTGAGCAGGACGCCGCCGGCTTGTTCCGGGAGCGGGGTGACGGTCCCGTGGCGAAGGTCGAGGATGACGATTCGCCGTTTCCCGCTGAGCACCTGGTTGGCGGCCAGCAGGTCACCGGCCTCGTTCAGCCACCACCCGCCACTGAGCTGGCCCGGCACGTCGAGCACCGGTTGCACTCGCATGTCGTCCGCGCTGACCTGGTGGATCACCGAGTGGTCCTCGCGGTGGGCGGCGACCAGCCAGACGAGCGTGGCCGGATCCCGGCTCGGAAGGGCACGCAGGGCCGGACTGTCCACCGTCTCAAGGGGCCGCTCCCCGGCAGGGGAGGCGACTGCGACCTCACGGATGCCGCGGCCGTAACGGATCAGCACCACCCGCCCGTCCTCGATCGGAACGAGATGTGTGTGAAGGGGCTCGATGGATGTCGTGGGGAGTAGCCACATGTCGGCGTGTCGCTCTCGAAACGACCACGCTTCGAGGCGAAACCCGTCGCGGCCGTTCCCCACTAGACAGGCACCGTGGGAAGCACGCGCGGAGAACCGGAAGCCGAGCCTAATCGTGGTTCCTGAGCACACATCTTGCTCGACCATGGCATCCATGCCGTCAGCTGATCGCCCCAATCTCGCAGGCGCTTTCGCCCCCAATGGCTGCTGCACCTTCCCACCCTTTTCCTGTGTCTCGCGGAGACCTTGTTTCTGTTGTCGGGCTCCCGCCCCGCCTGGTCTTCCGCCGGGCGCTGGATCTTGGCACCCCGGTGTGGAGTGCAGGGACGAGCACTCGCACACCGGGGTTGAAGGCACCGGTCATGCCCGGGCCATGACGTGGCATCCTCCCTGGTCTGAGGATTACGGTCACCGTGAGCGCTGGTCAGACTCCGAGCGCTCGGTCAAGCCGCAGAGCTTCAGCCTCGAGAGGGTCGGCTGTACCGAGCCGCCACCCGTTCAGCCGTTGAAGGTCACGGGATAGCAGGAGAAGATGTTGCGGCAGGTGTTGATGATGCAGCTATCCACACAGAGCTGCAGGCCGACCCCGGGCTGGGCTTCCGGGAGCATCTGCAGGGCATTGAGGTCGAGTTCCATGTGAGACAACTTCCTTTCATGTATTACGCGGATATTGATAGCGATGGGTGTTCTACGCTTGCGATCGGTGCTTCCCAGCGGAGGCGGCTGCCACCGCAGTCCGCATTCGGTTAGTGCCTTGGCTCACTGCGTTCTCTCGCAATCGAGGCGGTCATAGGTGGCCGCTCACGAGGGCGCGATCAGGATCCAATCGCCCCAGATGCCAAGCCGGTCGCCGCTCCAGGGCTCGCACCAGCGCAGGCCGACCTCGGGCTGGGCTTCCTGCAGCATCTGCAGGGCGTTGACGTCGAGCTCCATGAGAAATCACCTCCTTTCGTGGTCGTAGCCGAAGGGCGCCGACGGCATCTCGCTGACCGCTCCGGAGCCTGACGCTCAGGCGGAGCGTGCCGTCGGCGGACGGGGTTCCTCCCGCCGTCGCGGCCCCGCTGTACGGGAGGACGTTTTGGTGGGTCTCGGCGCCCTTGCCGGGCGGTGTCCGGACCAATGAGAATCAGGTGGCGGGGAGAAGCCCGCTCGTGTTGAGCACGGTCCGACCGGTCGTGTCCGCCATGACGAACGAGCTGGGCGACCACAGGCGCTGTCCACCGTGCTGCAGCCGTAGCAGGAAGGCCAGGATGCCGGCGAGACCGCTGCTGAAGCTCGCCGTGGCAGAGTGAATCATCTGGTCAGGCGCGACTATGCGCCCGTCGCGCAGAGCATGGCGAGCGTAGATGCTGACAGCCAGTTCCCCGGCCCAGTCGCGGTATTGCTCCTCGCCCGACACTTCGGCCAAGTCGAGGAGGAATTCTCCACCGCCGGCCAGCCCGCAGCACTGCGAGGTCCCGGCGTGCCAGCGGAAGCGGCGGATGGCGACGGCCGCTTGGGTGACCGCCTCCAGGAGCCGGTCGTCCCCAGTCTGCTGCCACATCCGTACGAGGAAGGTCCCCACGCCAGACGAGCCGCTGCACCACAGGGTCAGGCGATCGTCGCTGCCCTCCCCACTGGGCCAGTAGCCGGCTCCCTGGTCCGTTATGGCTACTGCAAGAAGGGTCTCGGCCGCTTCAACCGCCACGTCCAGACAGGTGCTCTGGCCGGTGGCGCGGGCGGCGGCCAGCAGGAAGGCGCCTACGCCTGCCACGCCATGGGCGAAGCCGTAGTGGACGGCACCGGCCAAATTGGAGGCGAAGTCACGGGGGATCGGCCACAGGATGCGCCCGTCCCTGCGCTCCGCCACAGAAATGATCGCGTCCGCCGCCTGCCGAGCCCGATGAAGGAAGTCGTCCTCGCCGGTGGCCTCCCAGAAGCGGAGCTGGGTCAGCCCCGCCCCGGCCATGCCATGGCAGACATCCGGATTCGGCCAGCGGAGCGGGACCTGCCGGGCCAGGTCCGCGGCCAGGTGGACCATGCTCTCCTCACCGAGGGCGAGACCGGCATCGAGGAGCGCCCACGCGGTGCCGGACCGGCCGAAATGCAGCCCGGGCAGAGCGCGAGGCTCGCGTCGCACCATTGATGCGATCCAGCGTGCGGTGGTGGTAGCCGCTGTCCCTAGGGCCGGGTCCGAGCGCATCTCATAGGCGCGGGTGAGCGCCCCCAGGACGCCGGCGGCGCCGTGCTGGACATTGAACGGATCACTGTGCGCGGTCAGGTCGTCCGTCTTCCAGAGTCGCCTGGGATTGTCCGGTTCCATGACGGCGATCAGATGCTCGGCCGCATCGGTGATCATACGATCGAGGTCGGCCTCCCGTAAGGATTTAGGCCGCTGCGGGGCCCACGCCTTCCCCGTCGTCGGCTTCGCGAGGAAGCCGCGTACCTCATTGAGGTCCGGACGTCGCGCCGGATCGTCGTCAAGGAGTCTCACGATCAGTGGGGCCAGCCGCGCGGCGGCCTGGTTGCCGCCGGACAGATGCGTCAGCCACTCCTCGATCCGCTGCCGCTGCGACCGCACCGCCGGACGGTCCGGCGGAAGCAGCGGATGACAACCGGTGGCGAGGTGGAAGAGGACGGCCCCGAGACTGTAGAGATCGGCGGTCGACTTCGGAGCGGGACCGACCCCCGGCGCGCTCACCTGTTCCGGCGCACCGTAGCCGGGAGTGAAGACGCGGACCACCTGTTCCCCTGGCCGGGCGAGCATCTCGAGGTCGATCAGGCGCAGTTCCCCGCCACTCGTGATCATGACGTTGTTGGGGGAGAAGTCACGGAAGACCAGTCCCCTCGCGTGCACGGCGTCCAGCAGCTCGACCAGGTCAAGAGCGAGCCTCTCGACCACCTCGGGCGCCGGTCCCCACCCGCCACCGTCATCCAGCTCGACGTTGTTCGGCGTCCACTGGCTCAATGTCAGGCCCGCTATCGCCTCCTGGACGAGGAAGAGGTCGCCCTGCTGCTCGAACAGCTCGATCAGACGCGGGGTGAATCCCGAGGACGCGAAGAGCTCCAGCATCGCCGCCTCGTGTCGCCGCGCGTCCCGGATGTCCTCGCCAGTAGAGGTGGCGGCCACATGCGGCCGGGCCTGCTTGACGACGACCGCCGCGCCGGTTCGTTCGTCGGTGGCGCGGTACACCCCGCCCGCGAACGAATGGCGGATCACCTCATGGACGAGGTAGCGGCCCTGCAGGAGGATCGGCTTGCCCGTCCCGGCAGGCGGCGTGGTAGCACGCTCCTGAGTGAATGGATCCCGGGGTGACCAGGCAGGTGGGGTGAACCATGCGTTCCGCTGGTCCTTTACCAGGTCACCGTCGGGAGCGACCAGCATCGCCTCGTAGCTGCCGTCGTTGCCGAGCCGGTGCACTCCGCTGAACACACCGAATCGGTAGTGCACGAGGCTGCCAGGGCGGTAGGACCTGTCGGACAGGATGCCAGGACCCGGCAGGCCCTCGGTGGCCTGGTGCAGTTCCTCCGCCAGGGCACGGAGCCATTCCTCATCACCTTCGGGATAAACGGTGATGAACTTGCCGCCGGAACCGCGTTCGCAGCTCTTGGAGACGAGTTCCGAAACCCGTTCGAGGTCCTTGGCGAACTTGAACGAGCATCTGTGACGTATCAGGATCTCGGCCGATCTGGCCAGCACCAGCGGGGCTGACAAGGGCGTGGCGGAAATGTGTAGTTTCCATCCCTGAACGCGAGAACGGTGGGAGGGCGGCTGCACGTGGCACCAGAAGTCACCGGCCTCAACCCGCCAGTCGTGCGACTCGCTTCGTCTCAGCAGCCCCTGGACACAGTCCGTGAGCAGGGTGTCCTCGCCGGCGTGGGACCTGTCGGGCGAGCCGCCTTCGCCGGCCTCCTTGTTCGTCACTTCTGCTCCTAGCGTGTCCGGGGTGCTCCTGACACATTCATCGTGCGGCGGCTCGGCAGCGCGTCGCCTGAGGAACTTCCCCGACTCGGTTCCCCAAGGATTGCGTCCGGCATCCCTCATGCGTCGCCGTCACTGCGCCGGCCCGGATCGAATCGCCGTTCAACGCTGATATCACGAGCCGAATTCGCGACGTCGTGCTGTGAGAGCCGGTCATCGTCCGGCCCCTCATCCCCGCAGGGCTGCGCCGAATCCTGGGGGACCGTCTACGGGGTTACCCCGACGCCTGAGGGCGCGCGGCCATGGTGTGTTGGAGCGGATCCGCTGTTCTGCTGAATCCGCGACCGCGGCAGTAGGGAGAGTTCATGCACGGCCCCTCACCGGTGCTTCATAGCCCCGCGTACTTCCAGAATCCCTATCCGACCTGGAAATGGCTGCGCGAAAACGATCCTGTCCACCAGTTTCTGTTCCCCGGAACGGACGTCCCCGTATGGCTGGTGACCCGCTATGACGACGTCCGCGCCATCCTTGAGGACCCCCGCTTCAGCAACGATCCAGACAACGCCAGTAGGCAGTTCCAGGACGCGGGTCTGGGCTTTTCCATGCTGAAGACCATCATTCTGTCGGACCCGCCCGATCACACGAGGCTGCGCAAGCTCGCAACGAAGCCGTTCACTCCGCGGAACACCGAGCAATGGCGGAGTGTCACCGAGGATGTCGTCGACGGCCTCCTCGACGAGGCCGCCGGCCGAGGCGAGATGGACGTTGTCCGGGACTTCGCGGCCATCGTCCCCGCCGAGGTGCTGGGCCGAATCCTTGGCGTGGGAATGGACCGGCGCAAGCAGGTGCTCGCCAACCTGCAAGAGGCGTTCTCGGGCGACCCCGAGCGGATTCGCAAAGCCTCGGAATGGCTGCTGGACAATGCACGGGAACTGGTCGCCTACAAGCGCGCGAACCCCGGTGACGATCTGACGACCCAGCTGATCGAGGCCCGCGAAGGAGGCGATCGCCTTGACGAGACGGAGCTGGTGGCGCTGGTCCAACAGCTCGTGGCCGCCGGCATCGACACCACACAGAACCTCATCGCCAACGCTACGCTGGCCCTACTGGACCATCCCGACCAGCTCGCGATTCTGCGCGAGGACACCTCGATCATGCCCCAGGCGGTGGAGGAATTCCTGCGGTACGACGGAGCGGCGGTCGTGAGCTTCATGCGTTTCGCGATGCATGATCTCGAATTCGGCGAAGTCGAGTTGCCGGCAGGGGCGGCCGTCTGGCCCGCGCTGCAGTCGGCCAACCATGATTACGACCGTTTCCCCGAGCCGGACCGGCTTGATCTGTCACGGACGGACGTGCGTCATGTGGGCATGGGGCACGGCCTGCACAATTGCATGGGCGCCGCCCTGGCGCGGCTTGAGGTGCGGATCGCCATGTCCGCTCTGCTGAGCCGGTTCCCGGGTCTGGCGCTCGCCGGCTCGCGCAGTGAGGTGTGTTATCAGCCGGACATGTTCGTTCGCAGGCTGAAGTCTCTGCCCGTCCGGTTGAGCTGAGGCAACGGCTACGAGGAGCCCGCCCACACTCCTCCCTGCGGGTCGGCCGGCGGTGCTGTCGCAGCGGAGAAAACATTGGGGTGCGGGGACAGTGCCCACCCTGACGCCTACTCGGCGGACCGTAACGGAGGATGATGCCGCCGATTCACTCCGTTCAGAAACCTGGACCAGCTGATGCCCGTCCCCGCTGATGTGCTCGCGCCACCGGAAATGACCGACACGCGGACGCTCGTCAGAAGCCATTGCGGCCCGTGCCGGCCACGGGGTCTGCGCGGATGTGGCACACCGAGCGGAGATTCAGTGGCCGTGGCCGATCACAGGTGCACCCGCCGTGCCGGAGATCGAGCGGTTTATGGCGCACCCTCACTCTCCGTGAACGGCAGGGTATCGGTACGGCGGAGTCCGGCGCGTGTTCCGGTCGCGAATGGCGTGGGTGGCGCCGCTCGCGGGTCACCTGCCGCCATGGGGTGAGCGGGGGTCGTCACGATACCAGCCAGAGGGAGACTTGATCAGATGACCGAGCAAGAGATGACGCTGGGCCTCGCGGTGGCGAGCGACACGCCGCCGGAGCGGATCGCGAGTGTCGCACGGCGTGCCGAGGCGGCCGGATTCGCCGAGCTGTGGATCCCGGAGGACCCCTACTTCCTCGGCAGCGTCGCCGCTGTCGTCGGAGCGCTCGCCGCGACGCGCCGCATCGTGGTCGGCCAGGGCGTCGTTTCGGCGCTGTCACGTCATCCCGCCGTGCTGGCGATGGAGGCCGCGACCGTCGAGCTGATGTTCCCCGGCCGGGTGCGCGTGGGCGTGGGCCTCGGGTTGCCCGAGGTGCTCGCGCAGCTGGGCGTCACGCCCAAGAGCCAGCTCTCCGCCGTCCGCGAGACGGTTACTAACGTGCGCGCGCTGCTGTCGGGGAAGACCGCCCAGCACGCCGGGCAGGTGTTCACGCTCGACGGCGTCCGCCTTGAGCACGCCCCTGAGCACGTCCCACAGATCTACACCGGTGCGGTGGGCCCGAGGATGCTCCAGCTCTCCGGTGAGATCGCCGACGGCACGCTGATGTCGGCGCTCGCCGGCACGACGTACCTGAGCTGGGCGCACGAACGCATCCGGGAAGGACATGCGCGTGCCGGGATCGTGGGCAAGCCGCATCTCGTCTCGACGCTCGCCCTGTACGCCGTCGACACCGACGGACGTCGTGCGAAGGACCTCATCCGCCCGATGCTCGCGTTCTACCTCTCGGTCGCGCCCACGCTGGCGCTGGTCCAGGTCTATGGGATCACCGATCAGCTGCTCGACATGTGCGAGCGCGGCGGTTCGAATGCCGCCGAGCTGATTCAGCGGGAGATGCCCGACGAGTGGATCGACGACCTCGTGATCGCGGGTGACCCTGACGAGTGCGTCGAGCGCATCGAGCGCCTGCGCGCGGCCGGTGCGGGCAATGTGGTGCTCATGCCATTCCCGTCGGCGTCGTTCGAGAGCTACATGGAGCTGACGGAGCGGTACGTTCTGCCAAAGCTCGGCATCAACCAGAGATTCTGACGGCGCGCAGGGCGGGGCCGCCCTGCCCCGCCGCGCTCGTCCTCCTCGTCTGGACGCATTGTGGGGCCGGTGCCTCAGGCGCGTCCGTCAATATCCGCCCCGGCTGGAAGGCCGGCCCGGCCGGAGGCGGTGGTGGGTCGGCGCCAGGTGGTGCGCCGCGGGCGGACTACGCCCTATGGAGATCACGCGGGCGGAACGGATCGCCGTGTGACCGATTCCAGTACCTCGTCGATCTTTTGCAGGACCTCGGCGTCGAGCGTGAGGCCCGATGCCCCGGCGGCTTCCCTCGGCTGGCCAGGTGTGCTCGCGCAGACCACAGCCGATGCGACGTTTTGATGCCTCAGCACCCACGCGATCGCGAGCTGGGCCATACTCAGCCCCAGGTCGGCCGCGATCGGCTTGAGGCGCTGCACTCGGGTGAGCGTGTCGTCGGTCAACTCCTCTGGCGCGAACTGGCTGACGCCCGGATCGATGGCCCTGGCGAGCGGTCGCCGGCCCGGCGAGTATTTGCGGGTGAGCACACCTTGCGCGATCGGCGCCCAGACGATCTGGCCGAGCCCCTCCTTCTCGCACAACGGCACGACGTCGGCCTCGATGACCCGCCACACCATCGAGTACGGGGCCTGGTTGGAAACGATCCGCCGGAAGCCCATCTCGTCGGCGATCCCCAACGCCTGAGCGATCTGCTCGGCGTTCCACCCGCTGACTCCTACATGCCGCGCCTTTCCCTGCCTTGCCAGGTCGTCAAGGGTCTCGAGTATCTCGTCCAGGGGAGCGGCCGAGTCGAAGCCGTGGACCTGGTAGAGGTCGACGTAGTCGGTTCGCAGCCGGCGCAGGGAGCCGTGGATCGACTCGGTGATGCGCTCGCGCGACAGGTCACGACCGGGGACCGCCGGCGGGTGCACCTTGGTGAAGATCTGCAGAGACTCCCGGCGTACACCTTTGAGTACCCGGCCGAGCACGTCCTCCGCCCTGGTGTCCGCGTGGACGTCGGCGGTGTCGAAGGTCGTGATCCCCTCGTCGAGCGCCGCCCGTACGCACTGCCGCGCGAGGTGCTCGTCGACCTGAGACCGTTGGCCGACCCAGGTGCCATAGCTGATTTCGCTGACCAGCAGTCCGCTATGGCCCAAGGGGCGGATCTCCACGGTTGCTCCCCATCATGCGTTGTTACTTGTAGAGGCCCAGCAGCGAGCGCAGGTGATCGGCCACTGTGCGCGTGTGGCCGTGAAGGGTATGCGGCTCGCCGCAGTCGGAGGTGGGGAGCGGATCCAGGGTGACGGTGGGATCCGGGCTGTAGAAGAATCCCAGGGACTGGCGGCGCGAGGACGCCTGATCTGGCGAGGCGTCGGCGCGCGGCGGGCTCACCCGGTGTAGGGGGGCGATCCACCTGCCGCCCGTCCAGCCGGCCAGCATGCTGCCGACGTTGACGATGAAGGCGTCAGGGCGTACGGGAACCGGATGCCAGACACCGTAGGCGTCCTCGACCTCCAACCCCGGTCCGGACGTGGACAGGATGGTGAAACAAGACCGGTCGCGGTGCGCGCCGAAACGCCATTGGTCTGGCTCGACAGGGGTGGTCGCCTGAGACGGGTAGTTGATGGACACGAGCCAGCTGAGCTGCCCGTCCGATCGGCGGCCGAAGTAGTCTCCAGGCAGACCCAACGCGGTGGCGAACAGCTCCCCGAGTGGCTCGGTCAGCTGGCACATCGTGTCGTAGTAGGCGAGCAAGGCCGCCCAGAAGCCGGCCATGTCCCGCGGCCAGATATTGGGCGGAAAGAACTCGGCATGCGGCGCGCCCAGGTGCGCGGGCGGGTATTCCTGCCCTATCGAGTACAGCTCTTTGGCGTCGTACGGCGAGTCGCTCGCACTCGAGGTGGACGCACGCAGGCTGTTCATGCCGCGGTAGCCGAGCAATCCGTGGCCCTCGGCATGGCAGGAGTGCTTCACCTCAGCCGGCATGTCGAAGAACTCGCGCGATCGCCGGTAGACCTCCATCATCATGTCGCCCGGAACGCCATGGCCGGTGATCAGGAAGAAACCCGTCGTACGGCAGGCGGCGTCGACGGCAGCGTAGCTTTCACACCAGGCCGGTGCCGCTTCCCCCGCGCCGAGAGCGACCAGGGCGTCCGCCACCATCGGGCCATGATTCGCCCGGTGACCGGCGAACTCGAATCCCTTGTTCGACAGCCGGTCGAGTGCGTCCAGCATGTACTTCACATCGTCCGACACCGCACATCGCCTTCTCGCTCGATCTCGATCCACCACGGGCTCCGAGGACCTGTAGCCGGCTCGCTATGGGAAGGCGGACACGAAGGGATTGAGAGTCGGGAGTGGGATGGCCGTTCCAAATGTTCGATTGTGATAGACGAGAGGCGACACGGAGGCGGGAACCGCGTGAAGCACATGGCCAACCACGACCAGATGATCGCCGCCCTGGACAATGTCCACCACCTGGCATGCGATCCATCCGCCCTGGCCGACGAGGCGTGGCAACGCGTTGTCCTCCGTCCAGGCGACGCCGGTGAATCTGTCGACGTCGGTGCGCGCGAACACTCGCGCCAGCCGCTCCTGGTCCGCTGTGAGTATGTTGATCCCCACCCGCCCGGACCGCCGAAGTGTGCGGAGCAGAGCGGATCGCTGGTCGAGGGCGAGGGCGACGAGCGGCGGCGTAAGCGACAGGGACATGAAGGCGCTGACCGTGGTGCCATGCGGCCGGTCCGACCACATGCTCGTGGCGATCGCGACAGGTGCGCACACGCTGGCGCAGGTGTCAAGAAACCTCGCGCTCGTGTCCATTACCGCTCACCGTGCTTCTTTCAATTGCATGCCGGATTTCATCGGTGAAAATTCGACGTCATTGTCACTGTCACAATTCGATCATTCCGAACCGGCGCCCTGTGCCTGGCTGCTCGCTGGTCCCTTGACGGGTATGCCGGGGACCGTGATGCCCGTGGAGGATCGCAGGACGGGAAGCAGACGGACAGGTCATAAACGAGATCCGACAGGGCGTCTGGAACGGAGGGAAACCTTGATGCGAGCATGTGGAATCCTTCTCGATTCCGTACCGGCAGCGTCTGCTGTGAGTGGCCGCGTTTGACGACAGGGAGCCTATTCACCTGCCCGGGGAAGGAGACTGGGGCCGACCCCACTCCCGGACCCCAAGGTTTCCTGTGGCGTTGCTCACCGGTGTCGTGCAGGATGCGGCCACATGCGCCTCCCCCGCCTGCGCAGCGCCACATCCTGGCCTCTGGGCCGGCCGACCTTCCCCTTCTCGGCTACGCACGGTGGCGGGCCTGCGGACCAGGGATTCGACGCCAACTGTTTGCGATGATCGTCGAGACCCGCCGCACCTGTGTCGAACGCGCACGGGCAGCCATATCAGGAAGGCGTCAGCCACAGCTCCTTGAGTCCCTTGAGCTGACTCATCTGCTTGTGGGCGAGTGGTTTGTCGTCGGCTCGTGTCAGATGAGGGAAGCGCCGGGCGAGGGTCACGTCCAGGGAAGTGGTGTACGAGCTGCCACCGCGTGATCCGTTTCTGCAGGTTATGCGGTGAGGCTGTCCGGGAGCTGTTCCTGGTCCGGTGTGTCGCCGGGGATCACCCGTAGGCGGGCTT
>NZ_VIRJ01000062.1:0-18927 GCF_006874435.1 Microbispora sp. KK1-11
CCGAACCGTCCCGCCACCCGCGCGAACAACACATCCAGCCCGGCCACCCACTCTTGAAGGTCGCCCGCGGTCAGCTCATCAGACATGATCCAGAACTATAGATCACAAAACCTGGCTGTAGTACTAGATCAACTCGTGTCGGTGGGCGGCCGTGGCGGCTTGCACGCGACTGCGTACGCCGAGCTTGGCGAGGATGTTGCTCACATGCGCGCCCGCCGTCTTGACCGAGATGAACAGTTCCTCGGCGATCTGCCGGTCGGTACGGCCGTCGGCGACCAGGCGCAGCACGTCCCGCTCGCGCGGCGTGAGGCCGAATTCGCGCTCCTCGGCCGACTCGGTCTCACCCTGCACGGCGAGGGGGGTCCGGGCCAGGCGCGCCAGCCGTTCGATCCGGGCGCTCAAGGGATCTGCCCGCAGGCGGCCCGCCTCGCGGGAGGCGTTGGTCAGATGGGAGGAGGCCGCGACGCGGTCTCCTGTTTCCGCGGCGTGTTCCGCGGCCCGCAGCAGGGCCAGAGCCTGAGGGTATAGCTCGCGAAGATCTCTCCACGCGGCCCCGACGCGGGCCCAAAGGCCCGGCTGTCCGGTCGCGGCGGTGTAGGCGAGGCGGTGGGCCTCCTGGACGGGCCCGATCACCGGCAACGCCGCCACGGTCGCGGCCAGGCCGGGTACGGCCAGGGATGCGCCCGCTTCGATCACCGGCCACAGGTAGCGCGGGCTGGAGCCGCCAACGCCCTCACCGCATCCGCCCGAGCCAAGGTGAGCCTGCGCATCGCGCTGGGCGACGACGCGGTACGGGCCCGCGCTGCCCTGGCCAGGCACCTCCGCGACCACACGCCTTGGGGCGCGCAGGTCGAGGTCACCGAGGCGGAGATCGCGCAGCCGTACGCGGTCGACACCCGAGGTCCGGCCTTTGACGCGGCACGCCGCGCGCCTATCAGCGGGCCTTCGACGCCGACGTGGTCGATCTCGGAGGCGGCGGCGCCATCCCCTTCGTGGCGGAATTCGCCGCCGCGTACCCGAGGGCTGCCGTCCTCATCACGAGCCCGGGAGGCGATCCGGCCAGCCGCGCCCACAGCACCGACGAGAACCTGCACCTGGCCGACTTCGAACGCGCCTGTCTCGCCGAGGCACTCCTGTTCACCGAACTCGCCGACTGGCCGAGGACGTGATGAGATCAGCGACGCCTCCTCTACCCGATCACGCGGGTCGACGATGCTCCGGGGCCAACGCGCACTCCGCCGTTTCCGGGAGCGAGGAGCCGATGGAGAGCCGTTGGCGCTGAGAAGGTCAAGACGCACTGACGGATGAAACATCCTCACTTGTAACCGCATCAATCACTATGAGTTGATCTCGACCGATATGGCCCTACCCGTGCGGGCTATGCCTGCGGAATTTCTGTCTGCCGAGCAGAGGGCCGCCTACGCTTCGTTCGCCGAGGTGCCATCGCTGTCAGACTTGGAGAAGTTCTTCTTCCTCGACAGCTTCGACCGGAATGTGATCGCGCAGTCGAGGGCCGATTCTCACCGGCTGGGCGTCGCCGTCCAGATCGGGACCGTTCGGTACGCCGGCTTCGGGCTGGGCCGGGTGAACATGTCGAAGGTGCGGCTGCTGGGCGAGTCCAAGGCGTTGTCGGCGGCGCCGGGCGGGCGGCGCGTGCTGGCCGCCGTGCGCCGGTTGCCGGAGCTGTCGCGACGGCAGGTGAGCAAGAAGCCGCTGCTGTGGTACCGAGCTCGACGACCTCGCCCTCGAGGGCCTCCTGCAGGACATCCAGCCAGGCGTAGACGCCGCCACAGGCGGAGAAGGACGCAAAGCGCAACCGGTCACCATTGCACGTCACCACCGGATCACGAACGATCCCCCGCAGATCAACGGCGGACCGGGGCTGTTCGTCCGGGTCGACGGAGAGATCGACGGTGTGCTGGCGATGCGGCTCGAGAACGGCTACGTCACCGGCGTGTACCACGTGCGCAATCCCGAGAAGCTGTCGCATGTGGAGCGGGAGACCGCCGTGAGCCGCTGAGGCCGCCGTTCGCGAAGCCCGGCCCGCCATCGATCTTTCGCGCCGTACGGCATAGGTTGTCTGGTGTCGTCCCCCGGTGTGAAGGCAGGTCCTTGTGACTCACGAACTCAGCCACGAGCGGTTCGAGACCCTCAAGCGCGAATTCGAGGCGATCGACGGCGATGGCGACGGCTTCATCACCGAGGCGGAGCTGCGGTCACACTTTCCGGCCCTGCCGCCGGAGGCGATCGGCGCGCTCGACCGGGACGCCGACGTGGACGCCGACGGCCGGTTCTCCCTGGAGGAGTTCATCCGTCTGACCGGTGCCCGCGACTGAGGCACTTCACCGCCGGACGTATAAAAGTGCGTCACACGCAAATTTACGCCTCACGCATCTTTGCGCCACGCGCAAGTAGTTGTATGGTGGTCCTGTGAGCAGGGAAGGCGAGCGTCCAGGGCTGCGTGAGCGCAAGAAGCAGGAGACGCGCATCGCGCTGAGCTGGGCGGCGATCCGGCTCGCCGTGGAGCGCGGGCTGGAGAACGTACGCGTGGAGGACATCGCCGCGGAGGCCGGCGTGGCGCCGCGGACCTTCAACAACTACTTCTCCAGCAAGGGTGAGGCGATCGCCGCCAGGCACCTCGACCGCGCCCGCCTGATCGCACAGGAACTGCGCCGCCGTCCGGCGTCGGAGTCCCTGTGGGAGGCTATCAAGATCGCCGTAATCACCCAGCTCGCGATGGGCGCGAGCTACGACGCCAGACAGCCGGACCAGCAGTGGCAGACCGGCATTCGGCTCATGGTCAGCGAGCCCTCGCTGCAGGGCGAGATGCTCAAGGCCAACGCCATCGCCGAGGACGAACTGGCCGCCGCGATCGCCGAGCGGACCGGCACCGACGTCGCCCGCGACCTCTACCCGCGCCTGGTGGCGGGCGCGGCCGGGGTCGCGATCAGGGTGGCGATGGACCAGTGGTTGCGGGCCGACCCACCGGTGCCCGTCAGACCGCTCATCGAGGACGCGCTCGACCGGCTCTCCGCCGGACTGCCCGAGCCCTGACAAACGAACGCCCCCGCTGGGGCGTTCCCGAACTCCCGATGTGACGTGCCACGCCGGCACGCCGCTCGGTCTTTCACGCCCTGACACAGGGGCGCCGTAAGCAACCACGCCGCCCCGTCATTCGCCATGCCGGAAATTCGCCACGCCTTCCATCAGCCACGCCTTCCATCAGCCATGCCTTCCATCAGCCATGCCCGCGGAATCCCCAAGGAGGACCGCCATGACCGCCGACGTCGTGATCGCCGGAGCCGGACCGAACGGGCTCATGCTCGCCTGCGAGCTGAGCCTGGCCGGAGTGCGGCCGATCGTGCTGGAACGCCTGCCCGGGCGCACGGAGGAGAACCGGGCCAACGGACTGGTCGGCCAGGTCGTACGCGCCCTCGACCGGCGCGGCCTGTACGAACGCCTGAGCGGCAGCGCCGAGCCGCCCCGGCCGGCCCCCGCCTTCGTGTTCGGCGCGATGCCACTCGACCTGAGCAGGCTCGACGACAATCCGATGTACGGCCTGGCGGTGCCACAGCGCCGGATCGAGCAGGTGCTGGAGGAGCGCGCCCTCGAACTCGGCGTGGAGATCCGCCGGGGACACGAGCTGACCGGGCTCTCCCAGGACGAGGACGGCGTCACCGCGGAGATCGCCGGACCCGAGGGGACCTATCGGCTGCGCACCCGCCACCTCGTCGGCGCGGACGGCGGGCACAGCGTCACCCGCAAGCTGTGCGGCATCGGCTTTCCCGGGGTGACCAGGGACGACTCGGTCTCCCGCGGCGCGCACGTCACCGTGCCCGCCGAGCTGATCGACCCGGTCACCGGTGGGCTGAACGTGCCCGGCTACGGACCGATCCCCCCGTTCATGCACCACCGCACCGACCATGGTCTGTTCGTGTACGCGCCGTTCCCCACCAGAACGCTCGTGAACGCCACGGAATGGCACCAGGACGGCGGCGACCAACCGATGAGCCTGGACGAGCTGAGGGAGAGCGTGCGCCGCGTGCTCGGCGTCGACCTGCCGTTCGGCCCGCCCGAGGGTCCCGGCCCGCACCAGTTGCGCCGCCTGAGCGGCGGCAACACCCGCCTGGCCGAGCGCTTCCGGGACGGCCGGGTGCTGCTGCTTGGCGACGCCGCGCACGTGCACAGCGCGATCGGCGGACCCGGCCTGAACCTGGGCCTCCAGGACGCGATCAACCTGGGCTGGAAGCTGGCCGCCGAGATCCACGGCTGGGCCCCGCCCGGCCTGCTCGACACGTACGAGACCGAGCGGCGGCCGGCCGCGGAGCGCGTGGTCATGCACACGCAGGCGCAGTCGGCGCTCATCGCCCCCGGGCCCGAGGTCACGGCGCTGCGTGTACTGCTCACCGAGTTGCTGCGCGACGAGCGGACCACCAAGCGCATCGCGGACATGATGTCCGGCGCGGACATCAGGTATGACCTGGAGGGAACCCACCCCCTCACCGGGCGGCCGGCCCCCGACCTGGTGCTGGAGACGGAGACCGGCTCCGTACGGCTGGCCGAGCTGACCAGGACGGCCCGGCCGCTGCTCATCGACCTCACGCCGGACGCCGCGCTCGCCGGGGCCCTCGACGGCCGGCGCGACCGCGTGGACCTCGTCACCGCGAAGACGAGCCAGGCCGGCCTCCCCACCGCGCTGTTGCTGCGCCCCGACTGCTACGTGGCCTGGGCGTCCGACTCCCCCAGGCCGGACGCGAAGGAGCACGACACCCTGCGTACGGCCCTGGCCTCCGCCTTCGGCACCGCTCGCTGAAGGGTCAGGCGAAGGCGGCGAGGATGGCCTCGGTCGTGTCGATCTGGGCGATCCGCGGCAGGATCACCCCGAGAGCGTTCTCGTGGGCCGAGGCGACCAGGTCGGTGACCGCGTCGGAGGCCACCGCGATCTCGTAGCCCCGCTCCCGGGCGCCGCGCGCGGTGGACTCCACGCCGATGCTGGTGGAGATCCCCGCCAGCACGATCCCCGTGATCTTCCGGCGGCGCAGTTGCAGGTCGAGCTCGGTGCCGTGGAAGGCGTCCCAGCCCCGCTTGGTGATCGCGATGTCGGTCGGCCCGTCCGGCACCCGCTCGTCGTACTCGGCGAAGTCGGGCGCGGGCGCGATCGCGGGCCCGGGCGCGTCCGTCCGGGCCCGCAGCACGTCACCGCCGTCGGGGGAGAACGCCACCCGCACCCGCACGACCGGAAGGCCCCGCTCGCGCGCCGCCCCCGCGAGCCGGGCGGCGTTGGCGACGACCTCGGCCGCCGGATGCGCGGTGGGCAGGGCGGTGATCCCCTTCTGCAGGTCGATCAGGACGACGGCCGTACGGTCGTCGAGCAGCGTGACGGGCATGTGTGCTCCTTCAGAGATAGACAGCCGAACTGTACAGTCATGCTGAATAGATTGCCAGCAAGGCTGTACATCTCGGCTACGCTGAGCCCATGAGGGACGCGTCCGAGGTCGCCGCCGAGCTGCGGCTCGTGGTCGGGCAACTGGTCAGGCGGGTGCGCGAGGACGACCCGATGCCTCCGGGGATCGTCGCGGTCATCGGCCTGCTCGGGCGGCAGGGCCCGATGACCACCAGTGACCTCGCCGCCGCCCGGCGGGTGCGCCCGCAGTCGATGGCCCGCACCGTCGGCCAGCTGATCGACCAGGGGCTCGCCGAGCGCGGCACGCATCCCGTCGACGGCCGCAAGGCGCCCGTCTCGCTGACCGCCGCCGGGCTCGACGCCCTGGAACAGGTGCGCGCCCGGCGGGCCGACTGGCTCGCCCAGGCGATCGAGGACACGCTGTCTCCCGCCGAGCGGGAGACGCTGGCGGGCGCGGTGGACCTGGTTCGCCGCCTCGTCGACTGGGAGCCGCCCGGGCCGGGCCGCAGGACGTGAGCCGTCAGCCGGTGGCGCCGGACAGCTCCGGATTCTGCTGGCGGATGGGCGTGAAGAACGCGGCGACCGCGATCAGCAGGCAGGTCGCCCCGGCCAGCAGGCAGACCACCGCGACCCCGTGGCGCTGCGCGCCCCAGGTCAGCACGGCCGCCCCCGCCGGGCCCAGCGCGTAGTGGATCGTCCAGAACGCCGAGGTGACCCTGCCGAGCAGGTGGTCGGGGGTGACCTGCTGGCGCAGCGACATCGAGCAGATCCCGGCCACGCTGACGCAGGCGAGATAGGCGGCGGCCGTCCCCGCGGCCACCGGGAGGCCGGTGGACACGCCGAGTCCCACGATGGCGAGCCCGGCGACCGTGATCGCCCCGATCCAGGACGCGCCGAACCCCAGCCGGCGGCGTACGGGACCGACGAGGAGCGAGCCGGCGACGGTGCCCAGCGCGGCGACCGCGAGCACCACCCCCACGGCGCCGTCGGGCTGGCCGAGGTCGTGCTTGAGGTGGTAGATCAGCACGTCGGTCAGCCCGAGGGTCAGGAAGATGAAGAACGACAGCAGGACGGTCAGGGCACGCAGCACCGGCTGCCGCCACAGGAAGCGGGCCCCGGCGAGCAGCTCGTGCCAGGGCCCCCGTGCTTCCTCCGGCGAGGGCGAGGGCGAGGGCGAGGGCGCCGGCTGCCGTCTGAGCCGGATCAGCAGGATGCCCAGCGCGGAGACCCCGAAGCTGGCCGCGTTGATCGCGATGGCGGCCGTGGGGCCGAACCAGCCCGCCACCACCCCGGCCAGCAGCGGCCCGCCGACCCCCGCCGCGGCGGCGGTGGCGCCCAGCCGTCCGTTGGCCTCGGTGATCCGGTCCGCGTCGACCAGGCCCCGCACGGCCGTGACGTACGCGACCTGGAAGACCATGCCGATCGCCTCGCTGAGCGGCAGGACCACGTAGAGCAGCCAGACCTTCGGCCCGAAGGCCCAGGCGACCGGGACGATGCCGTACAGCGCCATCCTCGCCACGTCGCACCAGATCAGCAGGCGCCTGCGGTCGAGCCGGTCGACCAGGACCCCGGCGAAGACCCCCGCCGCCACCGACGCGGCGCTCGCCAGGCCGGTCAGCAGGCCCATCTGCGCGACCGATCCGGTCACGTGCAGCACGAGCAGGGGAACGGCGATGAGGGCGAAGGAGTCCCCCGCGACCGACAGCGTCTGGGACGCCCAGAACACGGAGAAATCCCGGTTACGCCACAGCTGTGATCCCTTTGCCACCCCACCATGCTGCCGTACGTAGATCAGGTGCGGGGGCGGCGGACGACGGGGACGGGCTGGCCCCGGCGGGCGGCCTCGGCCTTCAGGCGCTTCCTGAGCATCCTGCCCTGGCCCAGGAACGAGCGGTTCCGCTCGCGACGGCTCCCGGAGAGGCTCCAGTCGTTCAGGGCCCGCTCGACCTTTACGCTCAGCCGGTCGCCCTCCCCCGTCGCGGTGCCGACGAGCACCACGTTCTCCTGCCACTCCATCTTTGGGCCGTGCCCATGGAAGGTGAGGCACACCGGCCCGCCGACGGCCTCGACGCCCGCGGGCAGCAGCAGGTCGAAGCCCGCCTCGGTGCGTACGGCCGAGCGGGTGCGCACGGCCAGCGGCATGCCGCCGGCGTCGACCATGGTGACGACGGGCTCGCCCAGGCGGGCCGCGCGGCCGGCGAAGGGCCGCCAGTCCGCCGGCGCGACGGACCTGCTCGGCAGCCGGGGGCCCTTCGGAGCGGGGTCGGAGACGGGCGCGGCCGCCTCACCGGGCCGGGTCCACACCTCCGGTGTCCGGGACAGGTCGCCCTCGGGCCACCAAACGATCCGCTCCGGGGTGACCTCGACGTAGATGCGGGCGAAGTACCACCCCAGCCGCTTCGTCAGGAACCACGGCATCCCGGCGAACCCGGAGCCTGTCTTGGCCAGGGACTCCCGGACATACCTGTCGGTGTTGGCCTGCAGATCGGCGTCGCGTACGGCGGCGCGGCCCTGCACGAGGACGATGGGCGGCCGGTAGAGGCCGCTGCCGTCGGCGGAGGAGAACAGCAGCGCGACCCGCGGGTCGCGGCGGGCCCGCTCCGCCTTGTCGGGATAGGTGAGGCCGGTGCTCACGTCGAGCGTGCCGCCCGCGCCGACGTACGGCGTGACCGGCCAGGTGACGGGCCGTCCGTCACGGGTGAGCGAGGCGTACTCGCAGACGACGGCGCGGTCGAACAGCTCTGCCGCCTCGTGCGGCCAGGTGGTGGTCAGGGTGGTCATCATGACTCCAGAGGTGCGGGCAGGGAGATGGAGGCGCCGTACAGCCGGGCGAACCGCCGCTGGTAGGCGGGCCACCAGAACAGGCGGAACATCAGCCGGGCCACGACCGGCAGGTCCGCGAGCGCGGCCGTGAGCAGGGCGGGGCCGGCGCTGGAGGCGAGCCAGCCGAAGATGACGGGGATCCTGCGGCGGCCGAAGTCGGCCGTCGCCTGGCGCTTGTCCGCCTCGATGTCGTCAGGAGTGAGGTGCCGAAGCATCAGCGGCACGGCCGTGCGCTCCTCGTGGTCGAGGTGCTCGTTGAGCAGCTCGTGCAGCCGCCGCAGAGCGGGAGCGCGCTCCGGCAGGGGCACCGCGCGGTCGGCGGCGACCGCCACGAGCGGGTCGAGCACGGCGTGCTCGGACTCCAGCTCGGCCAGCACGTCCGCCGCCTCGGGGGCGTGGGCGACGAGCGTGGGCCACAACGTGCTGTCCTCGTGGGTGTGGTGGGCGTGGAGCATCTCCAGCAGGAGCGCGAGCTGCTCCTCCAGGAGTTCCTCGTGCTCGCCGTCCCGGGGGCCGCGGCACGCCTCGGCGAGGCGGCCGAACTCCGCCCGGAAACCGGCGTGCATCAGCAGGAAGCCGGCGAGGTGTTCTTGTGTGATCATCTGTTCCCTCACTTCGGTTGGGAACAGCGTGCTTTTCCTGCCCTTATGAGCACTTGTCGAGGGCTTGTCGGGCCCTTGACAGCCAGTAGCCCGCGCCCGCCTCCTCCAGGACGCGCACCGCCTCCCGCAGATGGGCCCGCGCTCCCTCGCGGTCCCCCAGCGCCAGCAGCGCCTCGCCCAAGTGGCCGTCGTACGCCCCGTCGACGGTGGTGCAGGTGCCGTTCACGTGCAGCAGGCCGGCGAAGGGAAGGAACGCGTCGTAAACCTCCCGCACGACGTCCATCTCGCCGAGCCGGATCGCCGCGTGCAGCCGGCACATGGTGGCCATCGCCCAGTGGTAGTCGCGCGGAGGGGGAGGGGTCTCACGCAGCAGCCGCAGAGCACGCTCACGCTCGCCCAGGTCCGCCAGCGCGTACGCCAGAACGTAGGCGAGCCCCGCCAGGCCCGTACGCCGGAGCATCTCCTCGATCCATTCCACCTCCGCGCCGAGGCGGTCCTCCTGCAGGAGCGTCTCGGCCCGAATGGCGAGCATGCCCACCTCGAAGTACGCGAGGTCGGAGAAGGACAACGTCGCCCTGACCGGCTCGAAGTGGCGGGTCGGCTCCGGCACGCCCTGGAACAGGTCGAGCCCCGCGTGCGCGATCGCCGCCTGCAGCGCCAGCGTCGGGTTGTGCAGGCCGCGCAGCAGGGCGTCGGTCTCCGTCAGCAACCCGCGCGCCTCCGCCACCCGGCCGTACTCGACGAGATGAGCGACGAGGTGCAGCTGTGCGATCACCCTGAGCTGGGACGACAGGTCCGGCTCCGCCAGCAGGCGCCGCGCGGTCTCGGCCAGCTGGTCGATGAAGTCCTGCCCCTGCATGGCGAGCAGCCGCAGATGGAGCACGCGCCGCAGCAGCATGGGGTCGTCCAGCCGCTCGGCCGCCGCCACCGCCTGCGACGAGACCTCGTCGACCTGGTCCTCGCCGCCGGTCTGGGCCAGCACGACGGCCCGCACGGCCTGCGCGGACGCCCAGGCGGAGGCGTTGCGCGGCAGCTCGCGCACGGCGCGGTCCATCGACTCCCGCAGGACGCGCACGTCCAGGCCATGCCGGAACGGGACCCAGACACCGTGCCCCATCGCGATGTCGGCGGCCCTGACGGCCCGCTCCAGGTCGTCTCCGGCGAGGGCCAGCGCCTGTTCGATCGCCTCGTAGCCCTCGTCGTACCGCCCGGCGGCGTAGCGGCTCTCGGCCAGGCCGACCGCGAGCTCGAACCGCTCGGCCGCCTCCGCCCCGGCGAGCTCGGCCGCCGCCAGCGCCTCCTGCCACGAGGTGACCGCGTCGTCGGGCGCGTGCCTGCGCATGGCCGCACGCGCGGCACGGGCGGCGTAGTCCATCGCCATGCGGGCCGGCTGCGGGCCCAGCTCGGCCGCCGCCAGCCAGTGCCGCGCGATGGTCGCCGCCTGGTCGTCGCGGTCGCCGTACGCACGGGTGAGCACGCCGGCCAGCCGGGCGTGCACGCCCGCCCGCCAGAGGCGGGAGCGGCGCGACAGCAACGCGTCGGTCACCAGGGCGTGCGCGAACGCGTACCCGCCCAGCCCGGCGCCCGACTCGCGGATCAGACCGGCCGCCAGCGCCGCGTCCAGCGACGGCACCAGGTCGCCCAGGTCGCGCCCGGCGACCTCGGCCACGACCCGCGCCTCGAACTCGTCGCCCGCGACCGCGGCCAGCTCCAGCAGGGCGGCCGTCTCCTCCCCCAGCCCGGCCACCCGGTGCAGCACGACGTCGAGCACGCCCTGCGGCAGCTCCTCACCCGCCCGGGCCAGCTCAGCGAGGAAGAACGGGTTCCCCCCGGTGCGGCCACGCAGTTCCTCGGCCTTCCGGCTGCCCGGGTCACGGCCTGACAGCTCCCGCACGAGCGCGCGCACCTCCACGGCCGCGAGCCCGTCGAGCCCCAGCCTGCGCGCGCCGAGCCGGGACAGCGCCGACAGGGTGGCGGTCAGCGCCGACGCCTCGTGCCGCCGGAAGCTGGCCACGACCAGCAGGCCCGGCCGCGCGGTGGACGCGACGTGGACCAGCAGGCGCAGCGTCGCGTCGTCGGCCGCGTGGACGTCCTCCAAGACGACGGCGACCGGACCGAGATCGGCCAGGAACGTCCCGACCGCCTCGAAGAACCGCAGCCGCGCCCCCTGCGCGTCGTACGCCGGGATCGCCTCCACCCCGCCCGACAGGAACGTGCGGACCTCCCCGGGCAGGACGGCGCCGGGCGCCGCGTCCGCGAGGTCGCGCAGCACCTGCTCCCACGGCCACAGAGCGGGCGCCGTCTCGTGGTCGGGGCTCGACCCCCACCCCACCGGGACGCCGGCGGTCGCGCGGAACCTCCTGAGCAGGCTGGTCTTGCCGACACCCGGCTCGCCGTCCACGAGCACGATCTGCCGGGCCGTGGACGCCGCCTTCATGGCGCCGGCCAGGAACTCCAGCGCGCTCTCGCGTCCCACGAACGGTCCGTGGTCCTCGCGCCGCCCGGGATCGCGTCGTCCGGGATCGGGCCGTCTCGGGGGCGGCGCGGCGGGCCTTGCCGCCGCGGTCAGCGCGGCGTCCTGGCGCAGCACGGCGGTCTCCAGCTCGCGCAGCCGGGGCCCCGGATCGATGCCGAGCTCGCCCGCCAGCACCTCGCGCACCTTGCGCAGGCACTCCAGCGCCGCCGCCTGACGGCCCGACCGGTAGTGGGCCAGCGCGAGCAGTTCCCAGGCCCGCTCCCGCAGCGGGTGGTCGTGCACGAACGGTTCGAGCCGCGCGACCACGTCCGTGTGGCGGCCCAGCTCCAGCAGTGCCTCCGCCAGCCCTTCGACCGCGTCGAGCCGGAGCTGCTCCAGGCGGGCGATCTCCGGCCGCGCCCACTCCTCGGACCGCGCGTCGGCGTACGCGTCGCCCCGCCACAGGGCGAGCGCCTCGGTGAGCACGGCCGCCGCCTGCTCGTGCCGTCCCTCGCCCAGGTGTGCCGATCCCGTGGCCACGAGCGCGTCGAAGTCCCGCGTGTCGAGATCGATCCCGCCGGTCATCAGGCCGTACCCGTCCGCCGCGCTGACCAGGACCGTGGCCGGCGCCCCGGCTTTCCGGCCGGGTTCCAGGCGGCGGCGCAGGTTGGAGACGTACACCTGGAGGCTGCCCTGGGCACTCGCGGGCGGGCTGCCGCCCCAGAGCCGGTCGGCCAGCATGTCCGCAGGGAGCACTCGATCGGCGTTCATCACGAGGAGGGCCAGGAGCGCTCGCTGCTTGGGCGGCCCTGCCGGCACGGCCTGCCCTGCCACGACGAGTTCCATGGGACCGAGGACGTTCAGCCGCACGGGCCAATGCTAGAGAGACGGCTTGAACCGGTCCAGCCGTAACTTTCCCGGCCCACCGGACGGCGCCGGCGGGGATACGATCACCCGGCAGCTCGGACGGCAGACGAGCCGAGGAGAGGACCGCATGGCTGACGAGGACACCACGATCCGGCTCATCCGGGTGGACGACGCCGAGGTGATCGCGGCGCACCGCGCCCGCGACAGACGGGCGTACGCCGCCTGGGAACCGGCCCAGCCCGACGAGTTCTACACGGCGGCCGGGCAGCGCCGGCGCATCGAGACGCTGCTCGGCGAGCACGACCGGGGCGAGCGCTGGCCGGCGGTCATCCTCGCGGGCGGCGAGGTCGTCGGTCAGGTGACCGTGAGCACGATCCTGCGCGGCCCCTTCAGGAAGGGCTTCCTGGGCTACTGGGTCGCCTCGGCCTTCGACGGCAGGGGGCACGCGACCCGGGCGGTGAGCCGGATACTCATCGTGATGGCCGAGGAGCTCGGACTGCACCGCGCGGAGGCGCACACCCGGATGGACAACCTGGCCTCGCAGCGGGTGCTGCGCGCCAACGGCTTCCGCCCCTGGGGGGTCGCCCACGCCCACATCTTCCTCGAGGGCGCATGGCATGACGAGGTGTTCTGGGAGCGAACGCTGGACGACGCCCCCTCGTCTTGACCATTGCCTGGGACACCAGTTGCCCGCCCCCGGCGCGTCGCGTGCCGTCGTATGACCATGACCCCGAAACTCACTCTCCGTAACCGACTCGCGGAGGAGGAGTTCGTGGTCTCAATCGACCGTCGGGGATTCGCCAAGCTGGCCGGGCTGGGCGCGGTGGGATCGGTCATGAGTCCGTCCCTGGGCACGGCCCCCGCCTCGGCGGCGCGCGCGCCGTACGCGGGAGAGCGCTGGCAGACCTGTCTTCGGGTGGCGCGCGACCACCTGCTCGTCGACAATCATGGCAACGATCTCAAGCACCGCTACCTGCAGGTGCTCATCGACAACGGCCTGCCCAGGACCCGCACGCCGAAGAAGGTCCTGATCGTCGGGGCCGGGATCTCCGGCCTGGTGGCCGCGACGCTGCTGAAGCGGGCCGGGCACCACGTCACCGTCATCGAGGCCAACGGCAACCGGATCGGCGGCCGGATCAAGACCTTCCGGACCGGCTTCCGGGACAGGCGGCAGTACGCCGAGGCGGGTGCCATGCGCATCCCGGACTTCCACCCGCTGACGCTGGCGCTCATCGACAAGCTGGGGATCACGCGCCGGCCCTTCTACAACGTCGACGTGCCGCCGGGCGCCGTCCCCCGCGGACCGGTGCCGCCGGTCGTCTACACCTCGTACACGGGACAGGAGTGGCGTTCCGGCCCGCCCAAGGGCGCATTCACGGCGCCCCCGCGCATGAACCACACGTTCATCCACGTCAACGGCATCACCCAGCGGCGCGACGAGTACGCCAGGGATCCCCGCAGGATCAACGCGTCGTTCGGCCTCAGGGACGACCGGACCGCGGCCGAGATCCTCGACACCGCGCTGGACCCGGCGCGGGACTACTTCTCCGTACGCAGGGGCGACAAGCGCATCGACAAGCCGCTGCCCGAGCAGATCGAGGGCTGGGCCCGCCTACTGTACGACTTCGACGGCTACTCGATGTACGCCTACCTCACCGAGCACGCGAAGCTCGGCGACGAGGCGATCGACGCCATCGGCACGCTGGAGAACCTCACCTCCCGGCTGCCGCTGTCGTTCATGCACACGTTCCTCACCCGCAGCCTCGTCAACCCGGCCGTGACCTACTGGGAGATGGTCGGCGGCAGCAGGGAGCTGCCGTACGCGCTGGAGCCGGGCCTGCGCGACGAGATCCGCATGGACCGCAGGGCCGTACGGATCGAGACGTCCGGACACCGCGTGCGCATCGCGACGGTCAGCGAGGCGGGCAGCACGGAATCGGAGTTCACCCGGCAGACGCCGCGGGAGACCTTCGAGGGAGACGTGGCGATCATCACGGTCCCGTTCTCCGCGCTGCGCCACGTCGAGATCGCGCCGGCCCTGTCCTATCGCAAGCGCCGCTCGATCATGGAACTGCACTACGACTCCGCCACCAAGGTGCTGCTGGAGTTCCGCAGGCGCTGGTGGGAGTTCACCGAGGAGGACTGGAAGCGCGAGCTCGGCGGCCGCTACCGCCCCGGGCCGGTGGCGCACGTGACGGGCGGCGGGTCGGTCTGCGACAACGCCAACCGGTTCATCTACTTCCCCTCGCACCCCGTGCCGGGCAGCGACGGCGGCGTCGTGCTGGCCAGCTACTCGTGGGCCGACGACGCGACCCGCTGGGACTCGATGGACGACGAGGAACGGTACGGCTACGCGCTGCGCGGGCTCCAGGAGGTGCACGGAGACCGCATCGCGGAGTTCTACACCGGCCGCGGCCAGACCCAGAGCTGGATGCGCAACCGCTACGCCTTCGGCGAGGCAGCGGTCTTCACGCCCGGCCAGATGACCGAGATCCACCCCGCCATCGCCGTCCCCGAGGGCCCGCTGCACTTCGCCGGCGAACACACCTCGCTCAAACACTCCTGGATCGAGGGCGCGCTGGAGTCGGCCGTACGCGTGGCCCTGGAGGTCAACGGCTGACGCGTACTCCCGCGGGGTCCTTCGTGCCCAGGGGCCCCGCGGGTCCACGCGAGCAGGCCGGGGGTCACCGCCCGGGATCCGGCTCGATCTCTGCTCGCATCGGCTGCCAGGGCGACGCGTCGAACACCAGCATGATCGAGACGATCTTGTCGTCGTCCAGGCGGAAGTGCTCGGCCGTGCGCTGCGTGCCGGCCGGCGTCGCGGTGTGCACGTCGTACACGAGCGTCGCCTCGGCTTCGCCGTACAGCTCGCTGATGAGGTCCACCCTGGTCACGATCGACACGAACCCCGGCAACGTCGCCAGATGCCCGGCCCGGTCGTCGGAACCGAAGAACGGGCTCTGGAACCGGAAGGGCTCCCCCAGATGCGCCGCGGCGGCGGTCGCGTCCCCGCGGAAACGGGCCTCGTGATACCCGCGTACGGCGCGGCGCGTCTGTTCCCGGGTGGTCATCGCTGGGATCCGATCTGACGAAGGTGGGCGGAGAGGCGCTGCTGGTTGGCGGTCAGGCGCAGGCACAGGTCACGCAGGACGACCAGCTCTTCGGGCGTGAACCCCTGGAACAGCGCCTTCATGGCGAGCCTCGACGGCTCGCGGAAGTTCTCGATCCACTCCCGGCCGGCCGGGGTGATCTCGGCGCGGACCGAACGCCGGTCATTCGGGTCGGGGACCCGGCGGGCCAGCCCGTCGCGTTCGAGGGTGTCCACCAGGCCGGTGACGTTGCGGGAGCTGACCCCGGCGGCCCGGGCGAGCTCGCCGATGCTGATCCCCCGCTCGCTCGCGGCGAGCCGCATCAGCAGGTCGAGAGCGCCCGCGCTGACGCCTCTGCCCTCGGAGCCGTGGGCGCGCAGGCGCTCGACGGCGTGACAGGCGGTGCGGACGGCCGCGCTCGCCTCGAACGCGCGCAGATCACCGTCCTCACCGGCGATCCACGCCATCGCCGCCCTGGCTCGCGGGTCGTAGAGAAAGCCGTCAGGATCATGCTCATAGGTATCTACGTCCTTCATAGTAAGAACGTAGATTAGTACCTACTTCCAGATTTGGCGATCTATTACTGGCGGCAGGCCGGCAGCCGTTATCAGCAGGGTGGGGCTTCGTCGCAGGCGGCCACCTCCACGCAGGCCGCCTCCGCGCTGCCGGTGGCCACCTGCTGGAGCAGGCCGTAGAGAGTCTCGCGCTGGTCGTGGTCGAGCGCGCAGAGCACCTCGTCCTCGACCGCGGCCAGCGCGAACTCGGCCTTCGCGAGCCGCTTCGCACCGGCGTCGGTGAGTTCGACGATGTGCCTTCGGCGATCCTCCGGCGACCGCCGCCGCTCGATCAGCTTCTCGGCCTCCAGGTCGTTGAGCAGCCCGACGACGTTGGTCCCGTCCATCTCCAGCGTGCTCGCGAGCGCCTGCTGGGTGCTGCCGCCGCGGTCCCGCAGCACCGTGAGGGCGACGAGGTGGCGGGGACGCAGGCCGAGCGGCGCGAGCACCGATTCGGAACGAAGACGCAGACGGCGCGCGAGGTGTTCGAGCAGCGCGCCGCACCGGTGCACCGGCTGGTTGACGACGGGCAGGGACGTCATGGTTCAACTTTAGCCGACTTGACCCGTCATTCACATAAGACTAATTATTGATGCAGCATCAACCATCTATGAGAGGTCATGAGATGTCTCATCTGCTGCACATCGACGCGAGCATCCAGGGCGAGCGTTCCGTCAGCCGCAAGCTCACCGCGCGGGCCGTCGCCGCCTGGCGCGCCGCGCATCCCGGGGGCACCGTCACCTACCGCGACCTGGGCGGCGCCCCGCTCCCGCATCTCGACCAGGAGAACGGCCTGGCCCGGATGGTCCCTCGGGAGCAGCACACCCCGGCCCAGGCGGCCTCGTGGGCGTTGACGGAACAGTTGGTCGGCGAGGTGAGGGAGGCCGACACGATCGTGCTCGGGCTCCCGCTCTACAACTTCGGGGCGCCCAGCGCCGTCAAGTCCTGGGTCGACCACCTCATCGCCCCCGGACTGTCGTACGACCCCGCGACGGGCGAGGGCCTGCTGGGCGGGCGTGACTTCCTGGTCCTCGCGAGTCGCGGCGGCGGCTACGGGGCGGGGACCCCACGCGAGGGATGGGACCACGCCGAGCCGTGGCTGCCGCACGGCCTCTCCATGACAGGCCTGCGGCCCCGCTTCATCACGGCCGAGCTCACCCTCGCCTACGTCACACCGTCGATGACCGAGCTGATCCCGCTGGCCGACAAGAGCCTCGCGGCGGCGGAGCAGGCGATCGACGGTCTCTGGACTCCCGCCGCCGTCGCGTGAGGGAGCCCGGCGGAGGCGGGCATCCAGCCGGCGAAGGCCCCTTCCCCGGCGCGGGAAAGGGGCCTTGGCCGTCGAGGGCGCCGGGCCGCGTCAGCCGCCGATGCCGGAGTTCTCCGCGGCGGTGACGATCGTGGTCGCGTCCTCCGGCAGGAGGTATCCGTCGCTCACCGACGCCTGCGCGGCCGCCCGCACCTTGCCCACGTAGTCGGCGTGCGTCGGGTAGAGCCGGGCGAGCACCGGCTCGGCCGTACGCGGCAGGAACGGGTCGGACGGGTCGCCTGCGTCGTGCCGGTCCCACGGGTCGGCGTCGCCGTTCCACGGGTCGCGGGAGCCGTAGAGTCCGCAGAAGACGCCGCTGCCGCTGGTGTCCCGCTCCCCCGTCAGCGTGCGGGTCGGCACCGTCACGTCGGGGAGCCGGATGCCGCCCGCGGCCAGGCCCGTGGCCGGGTCTCGCAGGTCGGGGTGCAGCAACGCCCCGCTCGGCGGCCGGGGCCCGCCCCTCGCCCAGGCGGCCAGGTGACGCAGCGCCGCGTTCATGGAGTAGTGGCCGGGTCCGTCGTTGAACGGCGCCGACCCGGCGGCGCAGTCGGCACTCGGCGCGGCGGAGCCCGCCGACTTCTGCACCGTCGCGTCACCGAGGTCGTAGGCCCACTGGTCGCCGTGGGCCGTACCGGCCAGCTCCCAGTGCACCACCCGGTCGGTGTCCGGCTGCCGGGCCACGAACGTCGTCGGCACGTCTGTCTCGGTGAGCACGACGAACGTCGGCACCGTCAGGTCCGTACGGATCCTGCTCGGGTTCGGCATCGCCAGCACGTCGAGCAGGCTGCCGCTGATCGGGGCGCCCATCGCGCCGTTGCTGTGGATCATGAATCCGTCGTAGACCTTCGACACGGGCTGGACGGCGTTGGCGTACGTCGTCATGAAGCCGGCCGACTGCGACTCGCCGTCGGCGAGCAGCGTCGTGACGTGCAGGCCGCCGAGCGGATCGGGCCCGTTCGGCGTGCGCAGCGCCTGCCCGGCCTGGGAGAAGATGTCGTACGCGTAGGCGTCGCCGGGGTGGACGAGGCTGCCGTACCGCGCCGGGTCCCAGCCCTTGAGACCGCGGATCTCGCCGAGGCCGCCGTTGACGCCGACATCCTGCGCCGAGACGCCGACCCACGCGTAGCCCTTGCGCAGCAGTTCGTCGCGTTCGAACCAGTAGTCCGGGGACAGGTCGATCTGGCCGCTGACGTTGAGCCACTCGACCACGACCGTGCCGTTGAACCTCGCCGGGTCGGCGGGCCGGCGGACCAGGAGCCGGGTCTTGTACGCGGCGCGGCCGGCCGCCCGGACGTTCCACCGGCCGTCAGAGGTCCAGACGCCGGACTTGGCGTAGGAGGTGGCGGCGCCCTCGATGAAGTACTCGCTCTCCGTGAAGCCGAACGAGCCGAGATCCTCCGCCGCGGCGAGGAACGGGAAGCCGTGGTCGCCGGCGGCCGGGACGCTGATGGCAGGGCTCGCCGCCGCGGCCTGGGCGGCCGGCGGGGCGCCGAGGAGGGCGGCGGCGAGCGCCGCCCCCAGCGCCGCGGCGGTGATCCGCCGCCGGGGGGACCGGACGGGTACGCGCACGGGTTACCTCCGTGAGACGAATGTCGGGGAGGCACAGTGTCGCCCGCCCCACCCGGCCGGGTAATCGGCGGAATCACCTGCGTTGGCGCTAGGGCCTGTTTCTTGGATCACGTGCGGAGCCAGATCACCAGGGCTGCCACGGTCACGGTGCCGAGATAGATGTAAGCGCGCTTGTCGTAGCGGGTGGCCACAGCCCGGAAGTTCTTCAGCCGGTTGATCGCCCGCTCGACAACGTTGCGCTTCTTGTAGCGCTCT
>NZ_VIRJ01000063.1:0-16395 GCF_006874435.1 Microbispora sp. KK1-11
CGAAGAACACGACGCCATCTACCAGGCCATCCGCGCCGGCGACCCCGAAGCAGCCGCCCACGCCGCCGCCACCCACATCGACAACACACTCGACGACTACCGCAGAGAGATCCAGCAGCGCCTGTTCTCCCCCTCCGGCTGATCCCTGCCGACGCCCGCACTCCGCGCTCCCTGCCGATGCCCGCACTCCGCGCTCCCTGCCGACGCCCGCACTCCATGCCGGCGCGGGTGCGGGGCTCAGACGCCGGCGTCGGCCGCGGAAGGTGTCGTCCCGCCCCAGAGACCGCTCGGTGAAGAGCCGCCGGTCACGGCGAGAAGCCGTCGTCCGGCGTGCTCCGGCCGGATGTTGGGACCCTTGGCGGCCCTGGTGTTCGGCCGGCGCGCGAATGTGTCGATCGCCTGCTCGTCGATCGTGATGCCGAGGCCCGGCGTGTCTCCGAGGACGAAGGCGCCGTTCTCGACGTACAGGTCGAGCGACATCCCGACCGGCGGGTACAGGTCCTGCAACTCGCTCGCCATGTGGTTCGGCACCGATGTCGCGGCGTGCAGCAGCGCGACCGGCGTGGTGCCGATCGGGCTGACCGGCAGGTCATGAGCGTGCGCCAGGGCGGACACCCGGAGGAAGTGGGTCACCCCCCAGACCGCGGCCGTCTGGACGATGTCGACTGCTCCCGCGGCCAGCAGCGGACGAAACTGCTCGAGCCCGGTCAGGTTCTCCCCCGAGGCGACGGAGGCGCGGATCCCCCGGCCGACCACGACCAGACCTTCGGCGTCCCACCGCCGGACCGGCTCTTCGATCCAGGTGAGGTCCAAAGTGCGCTCGAGCTCGCAGACGTGCCGGACCGCCTGCTTGCGAGTCCAGGCCTCGTTCACGTCGAGCATCAGGCCCGGCCGCAATCCCTGCCCGGCCTCGGTCAGGACATCCCGCACCAGCGTCAGGCGGTGCCGGTCGCGTTCGATGTCGAGGCCGCCCTTGAGCTTGGCCGCCCGCAGACCGTGCTGGGCGTAGACCTGATAGACGGAGACGAGCTCGTCGTCGGTCAGGCCGATGTCGAGGCCCGAGGCGTAGGCGGGAACCCGCCTGTCCCGTCCGCCCAGCAGACGCCAGAGCGGTTCACCGGCCGCCTGCGCCTTGATGTCCCACAGGGCGGTGTCGAGCGCGCCGATCGTGCCGAACACGACGCCCGCGTGCCCCGCCTTGAAGGTCTGCCGCAGCATCCGGTCGTAGAGCGCCGTCACGCCGCGCGGATCCTCACCCTCGATCGCGGCGAACACGGCGTCGATCTCCACGTGCGGCCCCAGGCCGACGCCGGTGATCCCCTCGTCGGTGTCCACCATGACGATCGGCGTCGAGACGACTCCGTCGGGAAAGACACCGTTGGCGTCACCGACGGGACGGCCCCATTCCTGGACCGTCGTCATGGTCCGATACCCCGTGATCCGCATGTCAGCCCTTCGTGGAACCGGCGGTGACGCCGTCGGCGATCTGGCGCTGGAGGAACAGATACAGCATCAGCACGGGTATCGCGGCGATCAGGACTCCCGAGGCGAAGGTGGGAATGTCGTCGGAGTACTGTCCGCGCAGCGAGTTCACGCCGATCATGAGGGTCCGGTGCTCGGGCGACGGCATCATCAGCAGGGAGATCAGCACATCGTTCCAGCAGAACAGGGTGTCGAGGATTCCTACGGAGAGCAGCGCCGGAACGCCCAGCGGGAGCATGATCCGCCGGTACACCCCGTACACCGTGTTTCCGTCGATCCTGGCCGCGTCGACGATCTCCGCCGGAATCGTCCTGTAGTGGCTCGTCATCAGGAAGACGGTGAACGGGAGGAACTGCGCGACGTAGGCCAGGATCAGTCCCGGGTAGGTGTCGACGAGCCCGCTGTCGGCCATGACCCTGGTGAGCGGCACCATGATCACCTGGAAGGGGATGAACAGCCCCGCGAGACAGCCCAGGAAGATCACCGAAGAGCCGCGGAACCGCAACTGGCTCAGCGCGAAGCCCGCCATCGACCCCAACAGCAGCAGCAGGGCCACGGCGAACGACACGACGATGAACGAGTTGGCGAAGTACCGCGCCATTCCGGCGCCGGCCCACGCCTCGGCGATGTTGTCCCAGCGCAGGGAATCCGTCGGGGAGAACCGGTCGAGGATGTAGTCGCGCCGGGTCTTCATCGCGACGTTCGTGGTGAAGACGAGAGGATAGATCGTCGCCAGCGCAAGAGCGGCCATCGGGACGGCGGCCACCCATCTGGCCAGACGCCTGCCGGGCATCAGTCCTGCCTCCCCGCGCGGCGGAGCAGAGTGATCTGCAGGAGCCCCACCACGAGCATGACGACGAAGAGAACCGTCGAGGCGGCCGAGGCGAGCGCCGGCCGGTTCATCTGTCCCTGCTGGTGCCAGATGTAGTACTCCGGCAGGTAGGTCGATCCCTCCGGTCCCCCGCTGGTCATGACGAAGAGCAGGCCGAACATGGACGTCAGCATCCCGATCATCGTGGTCACGAAGACGAACTGGATGGTGCGCGTCAGACTCGGGATGATCACGTGCCAGATGACCTGGCGGAGCGACGCGCCGTCCACGCGGGCGGCGTCCAGAAGCGAGGCGTCGAGGGTGCTGAATCCGGCGAGGAACACCACCAGGGCCATCCCGAACGTCGCCCAGACGTGCACGCCGACGACCGTGAACATGGAGATGCCCGGATCGCCGAGCCAGTCGACCGGGCCGACGCCGATCGCCCCGAGGGCGGCGTTCAGCGGGCCGTCGAACCCGAGCATGAGGTTGAAGATCGCACCGACGATCACCGGGGAGAGCACAGCCGGGAAGAAGTAGACGCTGCGGTAGACCCGGTGCCCCGGAACGCGCAGATAGATGAAGGTGGCGAGCAGGCCCGGAATCGCCACCGCCACGGGAAGCAGCAGCACCAGCAGCCCGACGTTGCGCAGCGAGGTGTGGAACAACGGGTCGCCGGCCAGCTCCAGGTAGTTGCTCAGGCCGACCGGGGTCCCGTTGAGCTCGCCGTCGCCCGTGAAGGAGAAGTTGACCCCCAGGACGAGCGGCCACAGCCGCAGCACCACGATGATCAGTACGGCCGGGGCCACCAGGACGTAGGGGGCGAGGCGTTCCGCGCGCGCCCCGCGGGAGGACGGCCGGATAGCCGCCCCCTTGCGAGGTCCCCCCTGCTTCGTCGTCGCTCCGCCGGCCCGTCCGGAGCCTGCCGGGCGGACCAACGGCGACGAACCACCGTGCGGCACGCGATCATCCCGCCCGGTCGGAGGCGGCCAGCTGCTCCACCGCCTTGTCCACCGTGGTCGACCCGCTCAGGAGCTGCTGGGACAGCCTTCCCATCAGGTCCAGGGTCTTGGAGGACAGCGCGACGTGCAGGGCGGGCTTGCCGGTTTTGATCTCGGACACGATCGCGGCGACGGCCGGGCCGGCCTGCGAGACGTCGATCGTCGTGTCGGACGCGATCGCACCGGCCTTGGAGTAGAACGCGGTCAAGGCGTCGGTCGAGGTCAGGGAGCGCACCAGATCGGCGGCCAGCCCCGGATCCTTCGTCCACTTCGCGACCGCGTAGCCGATGCCGCCGTCGTACGGAAGGCTCGGGGTGGCCCCGTCGGCGGCGACGGGGGCCTGCATGACGCCGATCTTGTCGGGCGGCAGGAACTCGCCGAAGTCCTTCCAGTGCCCGATGTCCGACATCAGCCCGATGATGTGGGCGGCCTTACCGGTCTCGAAGACTCTGAAGATGTCGGTGAACATCGCGGTGGAGTTGGCGCCCTTGTTGTTCAGCCCCTTGTCGTTGGCGTCCTTCCACAACTCGAAGATCCGCTTCACGTGGGGAGAGGTCCAGTCGCGCTTCCCGCCGATCCAGTCGTCGTACTCCTGCGGCGTCACGATGCCGGATCCGAGGCCCGACATGAAGAACTGGATCCCGAAGCCTTCCTTGTTGCCGAGCGCGAAGCACGACGCCCCTGTCGCCTTCTTGATGGCGGCGCAGTCGCCGGCGAACTCGTCCCATGTCTTGGGCGGGTTCGCCGGGTCGAGACCGGCCTTCTCGTAGAGCGCCTTGTTGTAGTAGATCGGGTGTCCCTGCAGGGTCACCGGCGCGGCGTAGATCTTGCCGTCCTTGCTGAACGCGTCCCAGCCCGCCAGCCGGCTCTTGTCCCCGGCCACGTACTGGTCCAGCGGAAGGAGCGCGTCGACCCGGTCACGGATCTGCCCGCCGCCGTTGAAGAGCATGACGTCGGGCCCCTTGTTGGACTGGATGGCCGTGCCCAGCAGGGTGTAGTACTGGTCGAACGGCTGGGCGACGAACTCGACGGTGACCCCGGGATGCCGCTTGGCGAAGTCGGCCTTCGCCTTCTCGATATAGTCCGCCGCGGTCGGTTCACTTGATTTCCAGTCCCAGACCACGAGCTTCTGCTGCTTCTGCTGAGAGTCTCCGGACGGGGACTCCGTCCGTGCCGCGCTCCCGCAGCCGGTCGCGGTCAGTCCCGCGACCATCACCGCCGACCACAAAGCTCTCTGCTTCATCGCTGCTCTCACTCTCCGAGAGCGGCCGGCGGACCCGGCCGTGTCCGGCGAAAGGTAACTCGTATGACGTCTGACGTCAATAGATGTCGCGTATACTGGCGCGGTGGCGCTCCTTGGCAAGGGCCACCGGAGGGGGATATGACGGCATCGCAGGAAACGGCCGGCGGTACCCCGGCGCCACCGGCCTGGGTACGACGCCCGGCCAGCCTCGCCCGAGCGGTGACCGCCGAGCTGGTGGAGCGGATCGTACGCGGCGTGCACCCGCCGGGGACGCCACTGCCCCCCGAGCCCGCGCTGTGCGAAGCCTTCTCCGTGAGCCGCACCGTCGTCAGGGAGGCCGTGAAAGTCCTGCAGGAGAAGGGGCTGGTGCAGGTCCGCCAAGGCGCCGGCACGATGGTGACCCCGCCCGCGATGTGGGACATGCTCGACGAGCTCGTCCTCGCCGCGACCATCGCCGAGGACGAGAGCCTGGCGATTCTCGACGACCTCGTCGTGACGCGGCGCGTGCTCGAGTCCGACATGGCGAACGTCGCCGCCCGCCTGGCCGGGCCGGATACGGTCGAGCGGCTGCGCGCGCTGGTGGACCAGATGGACGAGCTCGTGGACGACCACGTCACGTACGCGGAAAGCGACCGCGCCTTCCACGACACGATCATGCAGGCGTCGGGAAACCGCATCGCCCGAGGCGTCGTACGGGCACTGGAAAGCCAGGTCGTGAACACCGCCCGCTACATGGGCCGGACCGAGCGAGCGCTGTGTGTGGCGTCGAACCTGGGCCACCGGCGCATCTACGAACGCATCGCCGCCCACGATCCCGACGGCGCCTCCGAGGCCATGTTCAACCACATCACCGAGGCGTGGCTCGTCCGCCGCAGCGGACCGGCCGATCCCGTGCGGCTGCGGCGTTAGGCCGCGTCCCCGCGCTACCGCCCACCCCGCCCGGGCAGGGCTGGGGCGGCCGGCCGGCCTGACCGGCCGTTCGCGTCCTCCGGAACGATTCGCTCGCCGGACGGTGAAAGTTTCATCGCGGCATGTCGGTGGCGACCCCGGGGCGCTCCCCTGGTCAGACGCGGGAGCGACGGCTCGTCTCGGGCAAGGGCCCGGCTGCGACCGGCACCGCCGTGCGGTCATGCCGACTGCCTGAGCGACATCACCGCCCACGGCGCGAGTTCGACGTCGAGGTCGAGCACACCGGTGTCGGGCACGGTCAGCGTGAACCTGAGGAGCGAGTCGGCGACCCTGCTCAGGTGCTCGCTCTCGGCCCTGGACGGGTTGAGCGGGGACCCGAGCCGATACCAGGCTTCGGCGACGTTCCCGTGGTCCCAGTCCACGACCTCGACGAGGAACGTGGCGCCCGGCGTCAGACCGTCGATCGAGTGCCGGATCCGCCGGCTCGGCCCCATCTGGGCCAGCGCGCGTGTCGCCGCGTACGAGTTCTCCGACCGGAGACCCCGCATGGCCATGTCCTCGGGGTAGTTGAAGAACACCGCCGACACCGCCGACGTCCGGCTGTCCCGGGTCACGACCCCGTCGGACGTCGCGAGCAGCAGCCGATCGCCGAGCCTGTCCAGCATCGTGAACGCGTGGAACGTGGGCTTGTGGATCCCGGTCTCGTTCACAATGCCGAATCCGCCGTGAAACGGTCCGATTCCGGCGCCGCCCTCCTCGAACACGTCGGTGAAGGTCCAGTAGGAGATCGAGTCGGCGAGGGTGGCGCACTGCAGATACGACCGCGTGATGGAGGTCGCCGCGAACAGCGTGTCGTGGATGAAGTCACGCGATGACGGCGACGTCGACCACTCCGTGATGTGGATCTCCGCATCGGGGTACGGGCTGCTGCTCACGAGCTTGCGCAGCAGGGTCAGGTCGTCGAACGTGGCGTCGGCGTACCGGGTGATGTGCACCGCCTCGCCGTCGGCGGCGAACGCGAAGTCGGTGGGGTAGGTGTGCGTCGAGATGAAGTCGATCGGAAGCCCGCGCTCCGCGCACCAGGCGATGAAGTCATCGATCCACACCGGGCGCCAGTCGAGCGCGTCCACGTCGGATGCGGCGGCCGTCTCGTGCGTCGCGTCGCGGTCCTCGACTTCACCCTTGTAGCGGTCGTCGGGCACGAAGACGCTCGTCGCGGGCCCGCCCACCTTCAACGCGGGATCGATGTTCTTGATCGCCGTCACGGTCTGCTCGTAAAGCTCGAAGTACTCGGTCTTCGTCCCGGTCCAGAAGTGGGGAACCAGGTTCGGCTCGTTCCACACCTCGAATCGCCACTCCCGCACCTCGTCGAGGCCGTAGCGGTCGATCCAGTGCTCGACCGACCTCGTGACCAGCTCGACCCAGCGCGCCATGTCCCTGGGCGGGCTGCAGTGCGCGCCCCACCAGAACACCGTCTCCGTCTCCGTCGCCAGCTCGCGCGGCATGAAGCCCAGCTCGACGAATGGACGGACACCGCAGTCCAAAATGAAGTCGAACACCTTGTCCACATAGCTGAACGTGTACACCGGCTCGGCAAGGGGGGCGTTCGGCCCGAAACCGCCGCCGTAGCTCTCCCGGTACACGAACATGTCGTCATGAAAGACGCCGTGGAAGCGGATGTACTGGACTCCGCATGCGTCGGCGACCTCGGCGAACTGCCGTTGCCAGTCCGCGCGCAGTGCCTCGTTCGCCCGTCCGGCGCCGATACACCTGCTCCAGACGTGCGGGAACGCACTCTCGTCGCACAGCTTGCCGTCGATCCTCAACCGGGATTCGATCAAACCGTCGCTCGTCATGCCTCACTTCTCTTCACAGATGGTCACGGGTGGAAGATGGCCGGCCTCAGGTCGCTTCTAGCCCTTGATGGCGCCCAGCGCCAGACCTGACTGCCAGTACCGCTGCAGGCTGAGAAACGCGATGATCAACGGCACGATCGTCAGCAGCGCGGACGTGATCACAAGATTCTGGACGAGGATGGTTCCGAAAATATTTCGCAACTTGTTCGTTGCTGCCAGGACAGTAGGTGGTGTGTCCGTCCGGTGTCAACGGGTGAACAGGGCAGAAAGCCTGGCCGCACTTGACGGATAGGGCCCGTGGTAGATTTCGAAATAGTTTCGTAGCCCGAAGGGAGCCCTGATGCCACGGCGAGGTCGTTCCGAGCGAGCCACCTTGGCGGATGTCGCCCGATTGGCCGGTGTCTCGCCGACGACCGCGTCGAAGGTCCTCAACGGTCGCAGCGATGTGGGGCCGAAGACCCGTGAGCTCGTCCTCGGGGTCATGGCCGAGATCGGCTACAAGCCGACGGCGGCGCGTCACGACCAGACACGGGACCGAGCCCTCGTCACCATGCTCGACATCGTGGAGTCCCGTTATGCCGGGACGGTGCTCCAGGGGATACTCGTGGCCGCGACCTCCGCGCAGGCCGAGCTCCTCCTTCGCCTGCCGCCCGACGAGCCGATCAGCACGAACCGCACGGCGGCCCGTTCCTGGGTGGAGGAGCAGAAGGCGTCCGGCGTCGTCGGCGTCATCGCGCTCGCCGTCGCCGTGCCCGACGCGGTGCTCCTCGCCGCTGAGGAGCTCGAGGTGCCCGTCGTGACGATCGACCCGATCGATACGACCGAATCACGTGTCGTCAGCATCGGCGCCACCAACTGGGCAGGCGGTCGCTCGGCGACCGAGCACGTCATCAGGCTCGGCCACCGCAGGATCGCCTGGGTCGGCGGCCCGCTGGGCTCCGCCCCCTCGGTGGAACGCTTCCACGGGTATCAGGCCGCGCTCGACTCGGCCGGCATCACGCCGGACCGCACGCTGATCCGCCATGAGGCGTTCTCCGTCGAGGCGGGACTCCGGCACGGCCGTGAGATCCTCTCGCTCGACGAGCGGCCGACCGCCGTCGTCGCGGGCAACGACGAGATCGCCGCCGGCGTCCTCGCCGCGGCCAAGGAACTGCACATCACCGTGCCCGGCGAGCTGTCGGTCACCGGGTTCGACGACACGCCGCAGACCGAGTGGACCACGCCCCGGCTCACGTCCGTCCGGCAGCCCCTCGTCGGCATGGGCCGGATGGCCGTCGAGACCGTCCTCGGCATGGCGGACGGCGTCCAGCCCGCCTCCCGGCACCTCCAGCTCGCGACGACCCTCAGCGTCCGCGACTCGACGGGGCCCGTCCCGCCGTCCTGAGCCGCCGGGCTTCGGACAGTCGCAGAGCGACCACGACGAAGGCGGGCAGAGAAGCGTCAGAGGCCGACGTCGCGGCGCAGCAGGTCGTCGAGGCCCTCGCGGCGGACGACCAGCCGGGCCTTGCCCCGGCTCACGGCGACGACCGGCGGGCGCCCGGTCATGTTGTAGGTGGAGGCCATCGAGTGGTTGTAGGCACCGGTGGCGGCGACGGCGAGCACGTCTCCGGGGCGGATGTCGGCGGGGAGCGCGACAGCCTCGGCCAGCGTGTCCCCGCTCTCGCAGTGGTGGCCGACCACGGTGAAGTCGCGCTCGCCCTCGTGCGTCGCCCGGCCGATCATGCGCATCTCGTACCGCGAGCCGTACATCGCGGGCCGGGGATTGTCGCTCATGCCTCCGTCGACCGCGACGTACGTGCGGCGCAGCCCCTTCTTGACCGCGATCACCCGATAGAGCGTCACGCCGGCGGGCCCGGCGACGGCCCGTCCGGGTTCGACGGTCAGCCGCGGCGCCGGCAGGCCGATGCCGGCACAGCGCCTCTCGACGGCCGCGGCCAGCGAGCTGAGCCGGGAGGGAGCCAGGCCGGTCTGCCCGCTCGCGTACGCGATCGCGTGACCGCCGCCGAGGTCGAGCTGGGGCAGCGTCACTCCGTGCGCGTCGCGGATGCGCGCGAGCTGCTCCACCAGCACACGCGCGCTCTGCTCGTACGGCTCGGCGGCGGCGATCTGAGATCCCAGGTGGCAGTGCAGGCCCACCAGCTCCAGGCGCGGCTGGCGGAGGATCCGGTTCACCGCCTCCCTCGCCCCACCGGCCGCGATCGACAGCCCGAACTTGTGGTCCTCCCCGCCCGTGCGGATGGCGGCGTGCGCCCCGGCTTCGATGTCGGGAATCACCCGCACCAGCACCTTCTGCCGCATCCCCGCGGGGACGAGCGCGGCGAGGCGGTTGATCTCGGTGAGATCGTCGACGACGACGCGGCCGACACGCTCGTCCACCGCGGCGCGCAACTCCGCCGGGGTCTTGGCGTTGCCGTGGAGGATGATCCGGTCGGCCGGGAAGCCGGCGGCCCTCGCCACGGCCAGCTCACCGGCAGAGCACACGTCGAGGGCGAGCCCCTCGGACCGGACCCAGGCGGCCATGGCCCGGCACCAGAACGCCTTGGCGGCGTACGCGACCTCGGCCTGGGGCAGCGCGGCGCGGTAGGCGCGGCAGCGCAGACGCACGTCCGCCTCGTCCATGACGTACGCCGGGGTGCCGAAGCGCCCGGCCACCTCCATCAGGTCGACGCCGCCGACCTCCGCACGCCCGCCGGCGTCGAAGCGAGCGGTGGCCGGCCAGGGGCCGTCGGCCGTCTCCGTCGTACGCGGAGGCGTGGTCAGCAGGCTCATCTCGTTCTTCTCTCCGCCAGGAGCGCCCGGCCGAGTCCGGTGACCGTACGGGTCACGATCTGGGTGCAGGTGGTGTCGGCGCCCGCGTCGCGGAGCGTCGCCACCGCCAGTGCGAGGTCGTCCATGCTCCGGCAGGCCACCCGTAACTGGTCGTCGTCGCTAACAGCCAGAAAAGGGGACACACAGCACACTAAGCACGGGTCAGCCCATGGACGGGCGGCCCTGACGCGATTCCTACGGCGGACCCGCCGAACCTGACGCCCGATTGACATCCGCCGCACCCTCACGGCCCCGTCGTCACGTTTGGTGATCGAACGACTTCCGCTCTTGACGTGTTCTTGACGCCCTGTCTCCTCTGATGGCGGTGATCCCGCCATTAGTGTGCATGCGTTGCTTTACGCGTTCTTGATGCCGGAGGTGTCCAGGTTGGGGCGTTCTGTCGCCACGCCGACGGGTCCGGTGCGCGCCTGGTTGCTCGAGGGTCTCCAGACCGATCGCAAGGAGATCGAGCACGGGCCGCACGCGAAGCACCCGTGGTGGCGGGTGATGTGCCTGACGGGTGTGGACTATTTCTCCACGCTCGGCTACCAGCCGGGGATCGCGGCGCTCGCGGCCGGGTTCCTGTCTCCGCTTGCCACGGTCTTCCTGGTCGCGCTCACGCTGCTGGGCGCGCTGCCGGTCTACCGCCGGGTGGCCGCCGAGAGCCCGTACGGCCAGGGCTCGATCGCGATGCTGGAGAAGCTGGCGCCGCAGTGGTGGGGCAAGCTGTTCGTCCTGGCCCTGCTCGGGTTCGCGGCCACCGATTTCGTCATCACCATGACGCTGTCGGCCGCCGACGCCACCGCGCACATCCTGGAGAACCCGTTCGCGCCGCACTGGATCGAGGGGCAGCGGGTGCCCGTCACACTGTTCCTGCTGGCCCTGCTCGGCGGGGTGTTCCTGATGGGCTTCACCGAGGCGATCGGCATCGCGGCGATCCTCGTCCTCGTCTACCTCGGGCTCAACGCCGTCGTCGTGGTCACCTCGATCATCCACGTGCTCCAGGCGCCTCAGGTGGTCGTCGACTGGACGCACACGCTGACCGCCGGCTACAGCGGCCCACTGGCCATGATCGGTTTGTCGCTGCTGGTGATGCCGAAGCTCGCGCTGGGCATGTCGGGATTCGAGACGGGCGTCGCCGTGATGCCGGTCGTCAGGGGCGACGTACGGGAGCGGATCAAGGGAACCAAGCGGCTGCTCACCGTGGCCGCGCTCGTCATGAGCGTCTTCCTGATCTTCTCCAGTTTCGTCACGACCACGCTGATCCCGCACGAGGAGTTCGAGGAGGGTGGCAAGGCGAGCGGCCGTGCGCTGGCCTATCTGGCGCACAAGTTCCTCGGCGAGTGGTTCGGCAGCGTGTACGACGTCTCCACGATCGCGATCCTGTGGTTCGCGGGCGCCTCGGCGATGGCGGGCCTGATCAACCTGGTGCCGCGCTATCTCCCCCGGTACGGCATGGCGCCCGAATGGACCGGCGCGGTGCGGCCCCTGGTGCTCGTCTTCGCGGCGATCGCGTTCGCCATCACGATCATCTTCGGCGCCGACGTGGACGCCCAGGGCGGCGCCTACGCCACAGGGGTGCTGGTGCTGATGCTGTCGGCGGCGGTCGCGGTGACGCTTTCTGCGTTCAGGAAGGGCCAGACGGCCGCCTCGATCGGCTTCGGGCTGATCGCGGCGGTCCTCGCCTACACGCTGGTCGACAACGTGGTCGAGCGGCCGGACGGCGTGAAGATCGCTTCCTTCTTCATCGCCGCGATCATCATCACCTCGGTCATCTCCCGAGCCACCCGCTCCACGGAACTACGGGTCACCGAGGTCGACCTGGACCCCTTGGCCGAGCAGTGGGTGAACCAGGCCGGCGGCCTGATCCACCTGATCGCCAACGAGCCCCATCAACGTGACCAGGACGAGTACAACGACAAGCTCCGCGAGCAGTGGATCAACCACCGGCTGCGCAGCGACGAGCCGGTGATGTTCGTCGAGGTCACCGTGCCGGACGCCTCGGAGTTCGAGACGGAACTACACGTTCGGGGCGAGGAGCGCTACGGGCACAGGATCCTGCGGATCGAGAGCTCGGCCGTGCCGAACTCGCTGGCCGCGCTCCTGCTCCACCTCCGCGACCGCACCGGTGCGGTGCCGCACATCTACTTCCACTGGGCCGAAGGCAACCCCGTGCTCGCCATGCTGCGCTACCTGGTGTTCGGCGGCGGCGACGTGCCCCCGCTCACCCGCGAGGTGCTGCGCAAGGCGGAGCCGGACATCGAGCGCAGACCCCACGTCCACGTCGGCTAGCAGTGCTGGTCACCTCCGACGGCGCCTGCCCGTTCCGGACGGTAGGTGAATGCCCGGTCAGGGGGCGACGGCGCGGGCGACGCACTCGCGCAGGAGGGCCCGGCGGCGGTCGTGGTCGGTGGCGGGCTCATCCGCGGTTGCGGTGTAGAAGCCGCTGGCCGGGGACCAGGCACAGGCCATGGCGATGACCAGGGCGATCAGGTCGAGGGGATCGCCCTGGCGGAGCCGTCCGGCGGCCTGGGCGGCGGCGATGGCGGTGAGTTTCGGTTCGTCGTCGGGGGTGTCGGTGAGGCGTCCTGCCGGGCGTCGTTCCAGCCGCAGCCAGGCCATGAGGCGGACCAGTTCGGGATGCCGCAGGTTCTCGTCGTACATTCCCACGGCCCAGCCGGGCAGGTCCTCGGCGTCGAAGGCGACGGCGCTCATGAGCCGATCGGCGTGGTCGGCGATCACCGCGTCGAACAAGCCGTCCTTACTGCCGAAGTAGCCGTACACCTGGGCTTTGTTGGTGCGCGCGGTGGCGGTGATGCGGTCGATCCTGGCGCCGGCGATGCCTCGCTGTGCGAACTCCTCGGTGGCCGCGTCCAGAATCCGGCGCCTGGTCGCGGCGCCCTTCGGTGTGGTCGGCAGCTCGGGCATGACCTCAGCTTAACAGACAGACTAGTTGGTTTGCTTCGCGATCGAGCGTGACTTACGCTCCAAACAGACCGAATAGTCTGTTTGGAGGATTCATGCGTACCACCACCGGCTGGATGAGCACTGAGGGCACCACCGCGCTGCGACGCGTCCGTATCGAGCGCCGCGACCTGCGCGATGACGACCTCGCGGTCCGCGTCGACTACTGCGGCGTGTGCCACAGCGACCTGCACCGGATCGGCGGCCTTCTCGGCGAGGGCGCTCTGGTCCCCGGCCACGAGTTCACCGGCACGGTCACCGCCGTCGGCGCCGCGGTGACCGCGTTCTCGGTGGGCGACCGGGTCGCGGTCGGGACCGTCGTCGACTCGTGCGGGGTCTGCGAGATGTGCCGGATCGGACAGGAGAACTTCTGCTACGAGGGCCCCGTCACCACCTACGGTGGGACCGACCGCGTCGACGGCACCAGGACCCAGGGCGGCTACAGCCGCGAGTACGTGGTGCGCGACCAGTTCGCCTACCACCTGCCAGACGGGCTCGACCAGGCCGCCGCCGCCCCGCTGATGTGCGCCGGGATCACCGTCTGGGAGCCCCTGCGCACGGCCGGGATCGGGCCCGGGAGCCGGGTCGCCGTGGCCGGCCTCGGCGGGCTGGGGCACCTGGGGGTGAAGCTGGCCGCCGAGCTGGGCGCCGAGGTCACCGCGCAGACCCAGCGGGCACGCGGCAGGTTCGACCTCATCCTGGACACCATCCCCGTCGCGCACGACCTGTCCCCGCTGCTGCGCATGGCGGCCCTGGACGGCACCCTCGCCCTGCTCGGCTACCCCCTGGAGCAGGCGGTCCGGATCCTCGACCTGGTCCAGGGCCGCAAGAAGCTGACCTCCTCGGGCACCGGCGGCCGCCGCCACACCGCCGAACTGCTGGACTTCTGCGCCGGCCACGCCATCACGGCCGACGTCGAGGTACTGCCCTCGGCGCGCGTCCAGGAGGCACTCGACCGCCTCAGCCGCGGCGACGTCCGCTACCGCTTCGTGCTCGACCTGTCCGACCTCGGCCAGCCCGCCGACGGATGAACCGTGGATACCTCAGAGCATGGCGGCGACCGAGTCGGCTATCGACGAACTCACCCGCAAGCGCATGCGGCAGGCAACCGTGTCGTTCGCCGGCGCAACGCCCGGGCGAGGACGGCGCCGCGCTGGTTCCGCAACAGCCGCTGCCACGCGTGCCCGGGTTCGACTTCGGCGATCAGGACGAAGACGTGTGGCTCGGAGGGAACGCGGAGGTGAGCGCCGCGACCTCCGCGGCCACCGAGACGGCCACGTCGAGCACGTAGTCGACGATCAGGCTCGCCCCGGCGACCAGCGCCGCCCGGCGTCCGAGACAGGTCGTCGCCATGCCGTACGCGCCGCCGCCCTCGGGAAAGGCGGCGATGACCTGGCGGTAGGAGAAGGTCAGCACGGCCGGCAGCCCGGGATGGTCAGGGTGACGCTTGATGCGCGTCGCCCGGTGCCGTTTCCGCGGCTCGTTCCTCGCCGTACCGCAGGTCCTGCCGGTCGAGGTCGCGCCGGAGACCGCAGGGGTGCTCCTCTCCGGCGGAAAGCGGGTTCCCGGTCGTCGGCGGCTGCTCGAACTGGTCATCTTGGTCGGTGAGGCCCTGTTGGAGGATGCACATCACGCGGTCCTGGAGATCGGCCGGCTCAGCGTGCCGGCGGGGTCGATCACGATGCCGGTTACGCCGAGATCATTGATCATGCTCCGCAGCGCGGGCTCACTCAGCCGGATCCAGCCCTGGTCGCTGCCCAGCACCTTCGTCAGTCGGAGCGCCGAGGTGAAGGCCACGGCCGTCCGCTTGCCCGCGGCCGTCCTGAACAGACGTAGCGCCAGAGAGAACGAACTGCGGCGAACCGGCACATATAACGGATCTTCGAGCATGTCATGCCTTCCAGAGGACTCTACGAAGGCGACGTTAGATCCCACGCGACCAGCGGGAACGCCATCGCTACGGAATCCCGACGCCGTGCCGCGGAAAGCTGACGCGACGTTGACGGATCGCCGCGACCCGGGGCGTGTCTTCGGGCGACAGCGCGGCCCTCTTCACCGGCCGGCCAATGCACCGAGCTGGGGCCGATGCGTGGACCACCACGCAGGACGGGTAGGTGTAGGGCGTTGACCTGCGTGAACAACCTGCGTCAACGCAGAAGGGCGGGAGGTGCTGCAGCGATGGGTGGCTGCGTGAGGCATCTCGACGCGGATCGCGTCGCGTTTCCGGCGGCGCTGGTGGCGCCGCTGGCCATCACGGGAGCGCTGGTGCCCTTTCGCGACAGCGTGCCCAATACCAGCGTCGCGCTCGTCCTGGTCGTGATCGTGGTGGCGGTCGCCGCCCTGGGCAACCGCCTTGCCGGCGCACTGGCGGCGATATGGGCCGCGGTGTGGTTCAACTTCTTCTTCACCCGGCCCTACGAGCGCTTCACCATCACCAGGCCTGCTGACGTTCAGATCGCGCTGTTGCTACTTGTCGTGGGCCTGGCGGTCTCACAACTGGCCGCCCGCGCCCGGCGGCTGCGGGTGGTGGCCATCACCGACGCCGACTATCTGGCCCGCATCCACGACACCGCCACGCTGGCGCAGAGCGCCAAGGCGCCGGGAACAGTGGTCGATCACGTCACCGCCCAGCTCACCGAGGTGCTGCACCTGCGCGGCTGCCGTTTCGAGTACGGCACGTTGATCGGCCACCCGCCCAGGCTGGAGCAAGACGGCAGCGTGACCTGGGGCCGCAAACGCTGGGACGCCGACCACCTGGGCCTGCCCGACACGGAAGTCGAGCTGCGCACGTTCGGCAACGGCCGCTTCTACGGCCGGTTCATGCTCGACCCCACCCCGGGGACGATCCCGCCGTTGCAGGCGCGTCTGGTCGCGGTCACCTTGGCCGACCAGGCGGGGTCGGCGTTGGACACCGCCGCAAGCGACGCGGGGGCATGACCGCCTGCTCAGGTGAGGTGAAGAGGGACCGGCAGGCGCAGCCGGCAGATGACGGCATCGGTGTCGCGGCGGATGGCCCGGTCAGGGCGGCGCCGCGCTGTTTGTGCAGCAGCCGCGGCCACGGCATGCCTCCGCCCGCGTAGGGACCGCGTAGATGTGGGAACTTTCTCACGTCGCGGCCGCTGCCATGCTGAGCGGTGATCAAGCGCGCATTCTGCATGAGGTGCTGGACGCGAGCGCATTGGGATGCCAGGAGTTAGGTCCTGTTTCTCGGATTTCCTGACGTGATCACGGTGTGGCTTCCACCCTGGTCGGTGTGGGAGGCCGAGGGGACTTAACCAACGCGGAGTGGGAGCGGCTGAAGCCGTTGCTCCCACCCGCGGG
>NZ_VIRJ01000064.1:0-13443 GCF_006874435.1 Microbispora sp. KK1-11
GGCCGTTGCAGTCCCAGAGCTGCGCCTGGGCGCCGTTGGCCTGGGAGACGCCGGCGACGTCCAGGCACCGGCCCGACCCCACACCCTTGATCGCGCTTCCTCCGGTGGGAGTGGGCGTGGGGGACGGCGTGACCAGGCCCCCTCCGGCCACGACGTACATCGCGGCCCCGTGCGCGGGCACCGACGCGCTGATCGTCCCGGACGAGGAGCCGGTCGTGTGCGCCCACAGGTCCCGTACGGAGTAGGATGCCGCGGCGCCGAGGCCGAGGGCGGAGGCGGTGGTGGACACCGTCGCCGTGCCGGTGCCCCGGTTGAGCAGCACGACCGCGACCGAGCCGTTGGACATCGGCTTGCGCCATACTTCCAGGTTGCCGTTGTCGCTGATCTTGGTGCCCTGTCGGCCGCCCCAGTCCTGGTCGACGGCGATGACCTCGGTGTTGGTGAGAATCGTGCGGGTATCGGCGCTCATCGAGCGGATGTCGTTGCCCGCGATGAGCGGCGCGTTCAGCAGTGACCAGAGGCTGAAGTGCGCCCGGGCCTCGGTCGCCGTCAGCGAACCGTTGCCCACCTCCAGCATGTCGGGGTCGTTCCAGCCGCCAGGCCCCGAGTACGCCTCCAGCCCGACCTGCTGGTCCAGGATGCCCATGACCGAGTTCCAGTTCGCCTGGATGTCGCCCGTGGTGCGCCAGGAGTTGCCGGTCTGCATGCCCCAGGTCCAGACGCTCTCCTGGCCCCAGTTGCACAGGCTGAACAGGATCGGACGGCCGGTGGCGGCGAGCGCGTCACGCATCGCCGTGTATCGCTGCTGCCCGTTCTTGCCCTGGTGGTCGCCGCAGTTGTCGTACTTCAGGTAGTCGATGCCCCAGGAGGCCCACAGGGCGGCGTCCCGCCGCTCGTAGCCCAGGCTGGCCGGATAGCCCGCGCAGGTCGTGGTGCCCGCCGAGGAGTAGATGCCGAGCTTCAGTCCCTTCGCGTGGACGTAGTCGGCCAGCGCCTTCATGCCGCTGGGGAACTTGGCCGGGTCGGGCACCAGGTCCCCGGCCGCGTTGCGGCTCTTGGTCGACCAGCAGTCGTCGATGTTGACGTACGTGTAGCCCGCCGCCGCCATGCCGCTGGAGACCATGACGTCCGCGGTCTGCCGCACGAGGTTCTCGTTGACGTTGCAGCCGAAACTGTTCCAGTCGTTCCACCCCATCTGGGGCGTACGGGCGAGCCCGTTGTCCAGCGCAGCGGCCGGCGACGTCATGCCGCCGGCCGCGACCAGGGACCCGGCGGCCAGCACCGCCGCCAGCGTCCATCGAACGATCCTGTGCATCTGACTCCTTACCCGTGGCCGGCCCCTCGCCCTCAGGGCGGGCCAAATCCTGTTATCGATAACATTGCTTGCGGGTCGGCTCTTCTGCGGGTGGTAGGTGGTGTGCGGCGGAGCAAATACGACCCCGCCGATCCCGTCAAGGGGGCTGCGGCGCGTGTGCTCGGCCGGATGCCGCGCCGCCTGCCCTTACCCGGTGCGGTCGTCGATCCGGGACGCGCGCTCAGCTGAAAGTTTCAGCCGCGACCATTACCACTGGGCATTTCCGGAACGTTGCCGCGGCGGCGTTTACCATCGCCGCAGGCAGAGGAGTCTGGCCGATAAGCGATCACACGAAACTTTCCGGCTCGGTCTTGACAGTTTTCGTGACGGTTTCCACACTGAGCCCCGGGTGGTCTCCTGTCGGAGCGGTGATGGGCGGCGGTCTCGCCGCCCATCACACGCTCCCGTGACGGGGGCGCGCCGTCGACTCCGCGGGTGTCCCGCGCCTCGTTCGGCGTCATCCGATGCCGGATGGCGAATGCATGGATTTGTTAACGCTAACAATACGGAGACGTTCAGGAGGCCATGTGTCGCCCTCATCCTTCAGCCGGCGCCGGCTGCTTCAAGCCGCCGGGGCCGCCGCCGTGGCCTCCGCCGTCGGGGAGGTCGCCGGCGCCCGGGCGGCCGGAGCCGCGGTCGCGCCGGCCAGGGCCGACATCGGCGTGTCGGCGTACGCCTTCGAGCTGGGGCAGGTGCGGCTCACGGGGGGCCGCCTGATGGACAACCAGAACCGGACGCTGTCGTATCTGCGGTTCGTCGACGTCAATCGGTTGCTGTACAACTTCCGGGCCAACCACCGCCTGTCCACCGGCGGCGCCGCCACGAACGGCGGGTGGGACGCCCCGAGCTTCCCGTTCCGCACCCACGTCCAGGGGCACTTCCTCACCGCATGGGCGCAGGCGTGGGCGGTGCTCGGCGACACCACGTGCCGGGACAAGGCGAACACCATGGTGGCCGAGCTGGCCAAGTGCCAGGCCAACAACGGCGCCGCCGGCTTCAACACCGGTTACCTGTCGGGTTTCCCCGAGTCCGACTTCACCGCGCTCGAGGCCCGTACGCTGAGCAACGGCAACGTGCCGTACTACTGCATCCACAAGACGATGGCCGGCCTGCTGGATGTGTGGCGCTACATCGGCAGCACCCAGGCGCGTGATGTGCTCCTGGCACTGGCCGGTTGGGTGTACTGGCGCACGGGCAGGCTCAGCTCCAGCCAGATGCAGGCGATGCTGGGCACCGAGTTCGGCGGCATGAACGCCGTGCTGACCGACCTGTACCAGCAGACCGGTGACGCCCGCTGGCTGACCGCGGCGCAGCGGTTCGACCATGCCGCCGTGTTCAACCCTCTGGCCTCGAATCAGGACCAGCTCAACGGTCTGCACGCCAACACCCAGGTGCCCAAGTGGATCGGGGCGGCCCGCGAGTACAAGGCGACCGGCACCACCCGCTACCGGGACATCGCCGCCAACGCCTGGAACATCACCGTCGGCGCGCACACCTACGCGATCGGCGGCAACAGCCAGGCCGAGCACTTCCGGGCCCCCAACGCCATCGCCGGGTATCTCACCAACGACACCTGCGAGCACTGCAACAGCTACAACATGCTCAAGCTGACGCGCGAGCTGTGGCTGCTGGACCCGAACCGGGTGGCGTACTTCGACTTCTACGAGCAGGCGCTGCTCAATCACGTCATCGGCGCGCAGAACCCCGCCGACAGTCACGGGCACGTCACCTACTTCACCCCGCTCAAGCCGGGCGGGCGTCGTGGCGTGGGCCCCGCGTGGGGCGGCGGCACCTACAGCACCGACTACAACTCCTTCTGGTGCTGCCAGGGCACGGGCATAGAGGTCAACACGGCATTGGCGGACTCCGTCTACTTCTACAACGGCACCACATTGACGGTGAACATGTTCGCGCCGTCGGTCCTGAACTGGACCCAGCGGGGGATCACGGTCACGCAGACGACGTCCTACCCGGCGAGCGACACCACGACCCTCAGCGTCACCGGCGACGTCGGCGGGTCGTGGTCGATGCGCGTCCGCATCCCCGGCTGGGCCACAGGGGCGACGATCAGCGTCAACGGCGAGCAGCAGAACGTGGACACCACGCCCGGCACGTACGCGACCCTCACCCGCTCCTGGAATTCCGGCGACACCGTCACGGTCCGACTGCCCATGCGCGTGGTCACGAAGGCCGCCAACGACAACCCCAACGTCGCGGCGGTCACGTACGGCCCGGTCGTCCTGTCCGGGAACTACGGGAACACCGCCCTGTCGGCGCTGCCCGCCCTGAACACCGCCTCGATCACCCGGACCAGCACCACGGCGCTGGCGTTCACGGCCACCGCCAACGGGTCGTCGGTCAACCTCGGCCCGTTCTACGACGCCCACGGGTACAACTACACCGTCTACTGGAACACCGGCGGCAGCGGAGGCGGAGGCGGGACCGCGACCTACCGGCTGGTCAACGCGGCCAGCGGCCTCGTCCTGGGCATCCAGAACATGTCCACCGCCGACGGCGGGCTCGCGCTGCAGTGGACCGACAGCGGCACCGCCGACCACGACTGGGAAATGGTCGTCGACGGCACCGCCGTACGGCTGCGCAACGTCAACAGCGGCAAGGTTCTCGGCGTGGAGAACATGTCGACCACCGACAACGCCCGCGTCCTGCAGTGGACCGACAACGGCACCGCCGACCACCGCTGGACGATCGTCGACGCCGGCGACGGCACCCACAAGATCCGCAACGTCAACAGCGGCAAGCTGCTCGCCATCCAGGGTGGCTCGACCGCCAACGGAGCCCAGGCCGTGCAGGACTCCGACAACGGCAGCGCGGACAACCAGTGGCGGTTCGTGCCCCACGGGGCCCGGCGCATCCAGAACCTGGCCAGCGGGCTGGTGCTGGGTGTGCAGGACATGTCCACGGCCGACGGCGGCCTCGCGATCCAGTGGGGCGACACCGGCACGGCCGACCACCTGTGGACCGCCGTCGTGGACTCCGGCGGCTATCTGCGCCTGCGCAACTCCAACAGCGGAAAGGTGCTCGGCGTGGAGAACGCGAGCACGGCCGCCGGTGCGCGGGTGCTCCAGTGGGCCGACAACGGCACCGCCGACCACCGGTGGCGGCTGCGGTACGGATCCGACGGGTGCTTCCGCATCCAGTGCGCCAACGGCGGCCGGGTCCTCGGCGTCAGCGGCGGCTCCACCGCCCAGGGCGCCCAGGTCGTGCTCGCCGACGACAACGGAGCGAACGACCACCTGTGGCGGTTCCTCTAGGCCGGAGGAGAGCGGGTGGTCAGGGCCGCCAGCGGTAACGGGCGTCGGGCAGGTTCTCCTCGTTGCCGCTGCCGTCGCCCTCCGCGACGAGGGTGAAGCCGTGCCGCTCGTAGAAACGCCGGGCACCGGTGTTCTGCTGGAACACATGCAGGTCGAGTCCGCGGGGGCGCGCCTTCTTGGCGTGGCCGAGCAGCGCGCTCCCGACGCCGCCGTTCTGCGCGGCGGGCGCGAGGTAGAGGTGGTCCAGCCACTGTCCGCGCAGGGCGGCGAATCCCACGATCCGGCCACGCAGCTCGGCCACCCACACCTGCGACGAGGGGAGCAGGACGCCGGAGATCCACGCCCGGGTCTCCTCGTCGGAGTGCAGGCGGGGCAGATAGGTCATCTCTGCCCGGGCGGCGAGGAACGCCTCGGCGATGCCTTCGGCGTCGCCGGTCCCGGCGCGGCGGATCAGCGGCACAGTGCGTGGCGCAGCGCCGTGCGGGAACCGTCCCGCGCGGTTCGGCCGGGCAGCGGAGGCGGCGGCGCTCACGAGCCGGTCCGCAGGGCGTCGCGGGCCGCCATCAGGGCGAAGCCGAGCAGGTTGAGCCCCTGCCAGGTCGAGGGGGAGGCGGCGCGCTCGTCGTCGGCCGTCAGGCCGATGCCCCAGATCCGGTCGAGTGGGCTGGCCTCGACCAGGACCCGGCCGGCGGTCGCGAGCAGGAAGCGCGACAGCTCGGGGTTCTGGCCGAACTTGGCGATGCTGCCGCGGACCACGATGCCGAACCGGTGCGCGGCCCAGACCTGCTCGTCGAAGTCGCGTACGGCCCGGCCGAGCTTCTTGGCCTCGCCCGGGTGACCAGCCGTGAGGACGCGTTCGGCGGTCTGCGCGTCGCCGAACAGCCAGGCCTTGTGCGCCATCATGTAATGCTCCGCGGAGGCGAAGGTGTGGCCGTCCTCCGTGAAGGCGGCCGGCCACCACTGCGACAGGCAGCCGGGGCCGGCCCCGCCGTCGCGGGCCGGCCGGTGGCCCCAGAAGTACAGGTAGCGGAGGCTACGGCCCGCCTGCTCCGCGGCGATCGCCTCGTCCACGCTGCGAGGCGGCGAGATCTGCTCGGACACGTCCACACCGTGCCACAGGCGGCCTCGTTCCGGCCATCGAGTTACGGCGCCAGGCGCGACGCCTCGTACGGACGCCGGGCCCTTCGAACGACCCTAAGCCGGCCGGACCCGGCGCTCGCCGACCTGGTGGAGATCGTGGACCGCGCATCCGGCGGCGGGCCGTCCCCGGGGCTGTGCCCGGGGACGGCCCGATCCGTCGTGGTCGTCGCCGCTTTACTTGTATCCGGCGGCGACGATGTTGGCCTGCACCTCGTTCTCGGTGGCCGCGGTCGGGTAGCCGGACGTCATCACGCCTTCGTAGAAGGTGCCGGCGGAACCATGGCTGTTGTCGCCGCCGATGCCGAGGATGATGGCGCCTTCCTTCTTCATCGGGTTGTAGCCCGAGGCGTTGGGCCGCTTGCCGTCGTAGAAGGTGGACAGGCCGCCCGACTGGGCGTTGCCGGCCCGGATGGCCCAGTGGTTGGGCTCACCCTTGATGATGGCGGTCAGGTATCGGTAGTTCACGCTCGGGTCGTTGGCGTTGTAACCGGGGTTCACGCCGGAGAACAGGCCGTTCTCCAGGTCGGCCATGACCCAGGGGCCGTTGCCCGTGCCGTAGCCCCAGACCTTGATGTTGCCGAAGTAGATGGCCTCCATCGTGCCGTTGCCGTTGTCGCGGCTGTTGGTCTCGGCGTTGCCGTAGTCGAAGCAGCAACCGCCGTTGTAATGGGTGCCGTCGAAGACCGCGTACATCCCCTCCGGCTGGTCGCCCTTGGCGACGCCGTTCGTGGCGTTGTTGCGGTAGCCGACGCCGGGGTCGACGTAGACGCCGTACGCCTTGTGGCCGTAGACCGTGGTCGGCGCCTTTGTGGCGGTGGCGAGGTTGTCGTAGCCGCCCGCGGCCGGGCCGGAGAACCCGCCGGGAGGCGCCTGGGTGAGGTGGTTGCCCCGGCCGGACTGGTCGTAGATCTTGGTGATGAGGCAGGTGGTGCCGGAGCAGAACGAGTCCTGCGCCGCGGCGTCGGCGGCTCCGCCCGGGCTCAGCACGCCGATGTCGCGGGTGGTGTTGTCCGAGGAGCGGCGCACCTGGTAGAGCGAGCCGTTGTAGTTCGCGTACAGGGCGCGGGTGGTGCTGTGCGCCGCCACGCACGGCGTGCCGCCCGCGGCGTAGATGTCACACGGCTGCCTGGACGACGGCGGCGAGGGAGACGTGGAGGGCGAGACGGTGGGGGAGGCACTGGGGGAGACACTGGGGGAGGTGCCGGGCGAGGGGGAGGTGACGCCGCCGGTGCAGGTGACGCCGTTGAGGGCGAAGCTCGTCGGTGCCGGGTTGGAGCCGTTGAAGGCCCCGTTGAACCCGAAGCCGGTGCTGCCGCCGCTGGGGATGCTGGCGTTGTAGGAGACGTTGGTCACCGTGACCTGGGAGCCCGACTGGGTGTAGGTGCCGTTCCACAGCTGGGTGATGGTCTGCCCGGCGGGGAACGACCAGGTCAGCTTCCAGCCGTTGACCGGGTCCCCGAGGTTGTCGACGCTCACGTTCGCGCCGAAGCCGCCCGGCCACTGGTTGGTGACCGTATAGGTGACCTTGCATCCGGCCGCGGCCGCCGACGCGGCGTGCGTACCGGCCACACCGACGCCGGCCGCCAACAGCGCGGCGACGGCGGCGGCCGACAGTCTCAACCGCCGGCGGAAAGAGCTCACATGTCGCACAGGGGTTTCCCAATCTCTGAGTAGTCGATCCGCAAACCTGCTCGGTCACGGGCTCGTGCAGGTCACGCTGGTGGGGGTGATCGAGCCGTCGCCCTCGGCGGTGAATCCGAACGTCGTCGACCCGTTGCCGGCGACGGTGCCGTTGTAGGGGGCGTTCTTGACGGTGATCGCGCCGCTGGTGCCGGTGTTCACGCCGTTCCACAGGCTCGTGACGGCCTGCCCGCCGGCCAGGGTCATCGTCACGGTCCAGCCGTTGAGCGCGGCCGATCCGGGGTTGCCGACGGTCACCTCGCCCTGGAAGCCGCCGCCCCAGTTGTTGACGAGCCGGTACGTCGCCGTACACCCGCCAGGTCGCCCGCTCGGCGACGGGCTGGGGGACGGCGATGGGGTGAGGGACGGCGACGGCGATGGGGTGGGGGACGGCGACGGCGATGGGGTGGGGGACGGCGACGGCGTGGGGGTCGGCGACGGGGACGCGCCGCCGCTGACCCGGTAGACGACGGTGCCATGCGCGGGCACGCCGGCCGAGATGGTGCCGGTGCTGCCGCTTACGGCGTTCGTCCACGCGTCGCGCAGGGTGAACGAACCGCCGGACAGCCCGATCGCGGACGCGGTGGTGCTGATCGTGGTGGTGCTGCCGCCCTGGTTGAACAGGGCGACCGCGACGTCGCCGTTGCCGAGCCTCTTGGCCAGCACGCGCCGGGTCCCGTCGTTGCTGATCTGGCGGGCCTGCAGACCGAGCGGGTCCTGGTCGATGGCGATGAGGTTCTGGTTCTTCAGGATGGTCGCCGTCGCCGAGTCCATGCCGCGCAGGTCGTTTCCGGCGATCAGGGGTGAGGCCATCATCGCCCAGAGGGCGAAGTGGCTGCGCATCTCGGTGTCGGTCATGCCGCCCCGGCCGACCTCCATCATGTCCGGGTCGTTGAACGCTCCTGGTTTCGCGTACGACGCCAGTGGGACGGTGACGTTCACGATGTTCTGGATGCCCATCGGGTATCCGTTGGTCTGACCGGTGTCCCACTTGTTGGTGATGTCCTCGGTCGTCCGCCACATGTTGGCGACGTCGCCCCAGTCGCGCTGCGGCCCCGTCTTCGCGTGGATGCTGTTGGGGTTGATGCTGTAGACGATCGGCCGTCCGGTCGCCGCCAGCGCGTCGCGCATCTTCGCGAACGTGCGGACCTGGTCGTCGATGGTGCCGTTGGGCGAGCACCAGTCGTACTTCAGGTAGTCCACGCCCCAGGCGGCGAACTGCCGGGCGTCCTGGACCTCGTGTCCCTGGCTCCCGGTCGCGCCCGGGTAGCTGCCGAAGTACTGCGCGCAGGTCTTGTCCACCGGCACCTGGTAGATGCCGAACTTCAGCCCTCTGGCGTGCAGGTAGTCGCCGAGGGCCTTCATCCCGCTGGGGAATCGCGAGGGATTGCCCTGGAGGTTCCCCGCGGAGTCGCGGGTGGGGTTGAACCAGCAGTCGTCGACCACGACGTACTGGTAGCCCAGGTCGCGCAGGCCGGAGCTGACGATCGTGTCGGCCATCTGCTTGATCAACGTCTCGTTGATGTTGCAGCCGAACGTGTTCCAGCTATTCCAGCCCATGGGCGGCGTGCGGGCCACGCCGTTCTCCAGGGCGCCGGCCGGGTCCTGCAGGGCGATCGGGGCGCCTGCGAGAATGCCCGCGGCGAGCAGAACTCGCACCTTCCGCATGGATCCTCCTTGAGGTGAGCTACGGATGCATGGCGAATGACGAGGATCAGGGGCTCGTGCAGGTGGCGGTGGGCGTGGCCGCGCCGCCGTCGGCGGTGAAGCCGAAGGTGGTGGACGAGCCGGCCGCGATCAAGCCGTTGTAGGCCTGACCGTCCCGGAGGAGCCGGACCCGCTCTGCGTGCGGTTCCACAGGCTGCTGACGGTCTGCCCGCGCGGCCAGGTCCACTTCACGGTCCAGCCGCTATGGCGGTGAACAAGGATCTACGTCTCGACACCGTGCACTCTCTCTGCCGGTCGAACGCCGGCGTACGCCGATGGGGGGATCAACCACAGAGGCCCGTGCTGTCGAAGGGGCCGTCGTGGAGGTGAGCGCCGGGTGGCGGGTCTACCGGTAGGTGACGGCGGACGACGAGTAGACGCAGTTGACGCCGTCGGCACCGCTGCCGATCTTGGTCGGCTCGCCACTGGTCACGCCCCTGTACTTCTCGCAGACGACGACCTTCCTGCTCGGGTCGTTCACGATCGTGATCTGCGAGAAGCGCGCGGTGTCGCCGTAGTTGGTGTTGATGCCGGCCAGGACCTTGCCGGGCGTGGTCGCCGTGACGTTCTGGATGACGACGTTGCGCTTGTACTGCGTCGAGCAGTTGCCGCAGGAGCGGTAGAGCTTGCCGAAGTTCTGCACCTGGAAGTTCTTGATGTACATGGTGCCGGGGCCGTTGTGCTGGAAGACCTTGTCGCTGGCCGCCCTGGCGCCGCCGCCGTCGATGGTCATCGTCTGCGACGACGAGGTGCCCTTGAACGTGGCCGCGTCCTCGCCGACGTCCTCCCACCACACGTTCTGCAGGGTGCACGTGCCCATGCAGTGGACGCCGTCGGCCGCGGGCGCGCCGATGACGACGTTCTTCAGCACCGCGCCGTCGGCCAGTTTGAAGATGGGGGGCTGGCTTTCGCTCTGGCTGCCGCTGCCGAGCGCGCCGGTGCCGTAGTAGCGCTTCATCCCTCCGTCGAGTGTGCCCGAGACGTTGATCGTGGCGCCGACCGCCTGCTGACCGGTGGGGGACGGCCAGGCGGCCAGGCGCAGTGCGGCCGCCGGCGCCGCGCCCGGAACGGTGCCCGCGGACGCGCCGCCGGCCGGACCGGCCGCGAGGACCATCCCGGCCGCCGCGGCGGCGAACAACGCGGCGCGGAATCGTGCGGACGTGTTCATGCACACTCCAGGGGGAGACACGGCGACCATGCCGCCGTACGCGGTGATGCCGATTGCGGGGAGCTCGCGCCGGCGCTCCATCGACGTTCACGAGAGCGAGCGGAAGCCGGACCCGGCGGATTCGCGGCCGATCCATGTGCGGACGCGACACTCACGGCGTCGCAACCGGGAACCCCTGCCGCTCACCACCGACCCCGGCAGGAGGCCGCTTCGGGACTCAGTGTGAAAACCTCGACGAAACCTGTCAAGAGAATCTCGAAATTGTTTCGTTGAGGCGCGGAGCGCTTTCGCCTGCTGACCTGTGATGGTCGGCGGCATGAACGGTGAACGTTTCCCCAGCTCCACCGGCGGCCACCTTATCGGCGGATGTCGAGTCGGCAGCGCTCAGAACGTTACGACGGCATTCTGTGAAACTTTCACCCCCGAACCTCGCGGGCGGCCGGACTCCGCCCTGCTGGGAGCAGGTGGGACAGGGGGCCGGCGGACCGAGGGCCGACGTGGAGTGGACCCGGCCCTTGACGAGGCGCCCCCGGGTCGTATTTGCTCCGCCGCACCACCACCTGCACATGCTCCGACAGAGAAGGACAAGCCCCACAGAAGAATTGTTAGCGCTAACAGCGGGATTCGCCTCTCTGCCGGCTCGCGAGGACTCCGAGCCGGCTGACTGTCGCTGATCGCTATGAAGACGTGAAACGAACCCCGGGAGTAACGGATGAAGGTCCCTCGCCTGCGGCTCTGGCTTGCCGCCGGGCTCGTCTCCGTGGCCGGCGCGGTCGGTGCGCTGACCGCGCCCGCCGCTCATGCGGCCACAGGATGTCGCGTGGACTACTCGGTCACGAACCAGTGGCCGGGCGGCTTCGGCGCGAACGTGAGCGTCGACAACCTCGGGGACCCGGTCAACGGCTGGAAGCTGACCTGGTCGTTCCCCGCCGGGCAGACCATCACCCAGCTGTGGAACGGCACCTACACCCAGTCGGGCTCCCAGGTCACGGTGACCAACGTCTCCTACAACGCCAGCATCCCCAGCGGCGGCAGCACCGGCTTCGGGTTCAACGGGGCCTTCAACGGCTCCAACCCGGCACCGACGAGCTTCGCCCTCAACGGCGTGACCTGCACCGGCGGCGTCACCTCCCCCTCGCCCGGCACCAGCCCGACCGCGAGCCCTTCCCCGAGCCCGTCCGCGAGCCCTTCCCCGAGTCCTTCGGCCAGCCCGTCATCCACACCGGTGGCGAGCAAGCCGTGTGACATCTACGCCGTGGGCGGCACGCCCTGTGTGGCCGCGCACAGCACGACGCGGGCGCTCTACCACTCGTACAGCGGCAACCTATACCAGGTGCGGCGCTCCTCCGACAACGCGACCAGGAACATCGGCGTCCTGGCCGCGGGCGGCACCGCCAACGCGGCGGCGCAGGACTCCTTCTGCGCGGGCACCACCTGCGTCATCACCGTGATCTACGACCAGTCCGGGCACGGCAACGACGTCGCCTACCAGGGACCGGGCGGGGCCGGCGGCAAGGACACCCCCGCGACCGCGACATCCGAGTCGCTGACGGTCGGCGGCAGCAAGGCGTACTCGCTCTACATCAAGCCCGGCAACAGCTACTGGCGGGACGGTCACCTGACCGGAGTGCCGACGGGCAGCGCGCCCGAGGGCATGTACATGGTGACCAGCGGCACGCACGTCAACAGCGGCTGCTGCTTCGACTACGGCAACAGCGAGACCACCAGGAAGGCCGACGGGGCCGGTGCCATGGACGCCATCTATTTCGGCACGAGTTGCTGGTTCGGCGGCTGCTCCGGCTCCGGCCCGTGGGTGCAGGCCGACCTCGAATATGGCCTCTACCCCGGCGGCAGTTCGTCGTGGAACCCGAACCAGCGGGCGTTCACCAGCAAGTTCGTCACCGCGATGCTGAAGAACAACGGCACGTCGCGCTTCGCCATCAAGGGCGGCAACGCGCAGAGCGGCGCGATGACCACGCTGTGGGACGGCGCGCTTCCCCGCGGCTACAGCCCGATGAAGAAGCAGGGCGCGATCATCCTGGGCAGCGGCGGCGACTGCTGCGCCACCAACACCAACCTGAGCCAGGGCACCTTCTACGAGGGAGCCATCGTCTCGGGTTACCCGTCCGATGCGACCGAGAACGCGGTGCAGGCCAACGTCACCTCCGCCGGCTACCGCTGATCCGGGAATCGGGCGATGCGTGGGCGGGCGGCAGCGGACCCCGGCCGGTCACGGCCGGCCGGGGTGCGCGGCTGGTCGTGCGTCGAGCGTTCCGTGGCCGGGCCTGCCGCTCATCACCTTCGCCGGCGTGAACGTCACGAAGTCGCGCGTCGTGGTGTAGAGGGTCTGGTTCCTCGTCAGCGGATGGCGGCCGTTCGGGTCGTCGCGGTCAGATGTGTAGTAGGTCCCGGGTGGATACATGGACGACGTCCAGTAGACGACGTAGGCGCCGATGGACTGGTCCCAGATCGCCTCCGGGCCGAACGCCATCCCCGCCTCGTCGGGGGCCACCCGGACGTGCCGCTGCTCCGACCAGGTCCGCAGGTCACGCGACTCCCAGACCTCGATGTGGCGGCCGGCGTCGCTCTGCGCCCAGTCCCAGCCCTTCCACCCGTACGCCGTGCCGTCGACGTTCAGGTCCGTGGCGACGAGGGAGAACCTGTCTCCCTCCGGCGGCCAGGGTCGACGAGGTCCACTTCACCACCGCGCCCGGCGCCGCCGCCACCGCCGTCGGCAGGGTCACGTTCCCCCGCACGTCGTCGGTGTTGGGAATCGCGATCCCAGCCAGGGCCTGCTCAGCGCGCTCGGCCGCCGTGGTGTCCCCGGCGCCTGCCATCCGACCGCCTCCCGTCACAGATGTACGACCGCGGGTCCGCCCGCGCGCTCTGGTGTTCAGGTCCCGAGAGGGGTGCCGCGGCCGGTGAGGATGATCAGTTTTTCGATTCGTCTGCGGCGGCGGGCGCTGGTGATGCGGATGGCGAGGAAGGCGAGGATGAGGAGGGCCAGGAGGGTGAGCTGGGGCCAGGGGATGGCCCAGACGGTGGTGTCGATCGCGACGCGTTCGGCGGTGACGCCGGGCAGGGGTTTGCCGGCGGGGGCGGGGATGGCCATGATCGTGGTG
>NZ_VIRJ01000065.1:0-9988 GCF_006874435.1 Microbispora sp. KK1-11
GTGGGGTTACGGCGGTTATAGCGGCAGGGAAACACCCGGTTACATTCCGAACCCGGAAGTTAAGCCTGCCAGCGCCGATGGTACTGCACCGGGGACGGTGTGGGAGAGTAGGACGCCGCCGGACAATTTTTGTGGAGGGCCACCCTGTTTGGGGTGGCCCTTCCGCGTTTCCAGAGGGGTTTCCCCTCTGGGTGCGTGTTTGGTGGTGGGTGGTGCCCCGGCTGGGTTGGCCGGGGCTTTCGCATGTCCAGGGGTCGGGTCACCTCGCAGTGAAGGCCGCTCCGGCACCGTGCACGGCGTCCGGCCCCATAAGCGTCAGCGAAGTCCCTACATGAGACCTCTACCGCTGTGGCTGTGCGCGGAGCCCGTCGAGGATGAGCGCGAGCATGCGTGGTGACCGGTCTTCGGGGCCGGACGCGGCGCGCCAGAGTGCGCCGGTGAGTTGGAGGAAGTCGCCGGGATCGGCGTCCATGCGGATGCTCCCGTCCTTCTTGCCGGCGTCGAGGAACTCCGTGATCGCGGCGAGAACCGGACCATAGGTCTGCTCGCTGATCGCCTGGTGCGCGCTGGGACTGAGGGCATCGCCGAGGCCATGCTTCCTGCGCATCGCTTCGACAAGGTCGGTCGTCCAGTGGCGAAGCGCTTCCAAGGGCGGCAGCTCAGCCAGCAGCCCAGGCACAGCGCCGATGATGCGTGCGACCTCGTCCTGGTAGACGGCGAGAGCGAGTGCTTCACGGGTGGGGAAGTTGCGGTAGAGGGTGCCTGCGCCGACGCCGGCGCGCTGGGCGATCTGGTTCATCGACGCGCTGCCGTCCGCCGCGAACGCTTCGCGGGCGGCCGCAAGGATGCGCGCCCTGTTCTCGCGAGCGTCTGAACGGACCACGGGACCTCACCTTGTTAAGTGGAGATCTCTCCACTACGTTATCCGGAGAGGTCTCCACATACTCTAAGGAGCATCGTGCACTACATCAAGCTCGGCACGACCGGTCTGGACGTGTCGCCGATCGCGATCGGCGCGATGACCTACGGCGAGCCCGACCGAGGTCACCCCGTCTGGTCGAAGGGTGAGGAGGAGGCGCGCCCGCTCATCAAGCACGCGCTGGAGGCGGGGATCAACTTCTTCGACACCGCGAACATGTACTCGAACGGGTCCAGCGAGGAGATCCTCGGCCGCGCGCTCAAGGACTTCGCCGACCGCGGCGAGGTGGTGATCGCCACCAAGCTCCGGCACCCGATGCGGCCCGGCCCCAATGGCCGCGGTCTGTCACGGAAGGCGATCATGACTGAGGTCGACCACTCCCTGCGCCGCCTCGGCACGGACTACATCGACCTTTACCAGATTCACCGCAACGACCCCGCGACCCCGTGGGAGGAGACGCTCGAGGCGCTCAGCGACCTCGTGAAGGCCGGCAAGGTCCGCTACCTCGGCGCGTCCTCGATGCACGCCTGGGAGTTCGCGAAGGCGCTCCACCTGCAGAAGCAGAACGGCTGGGCGCGGTTCGTGTCCATGCAGAACCACTACAACCTGCTCGCCCGTGAGGAGGAGCGGGAAATGATCCCGCTGTGCCTCGACCAGGGGGTCGGCACGATCATCTGGTCGCCGCTGGCGCGCGGCCGTCTCTCCCGAGGCTGGGACGATGCCAGGTCGACGGTGCGCTCCGAGACGGACGGCGCCTACGCGGACATGCTCTACTCGCCCGCACATGAGTCCTCCAACCGCGCGATCATCGACGCGGTCGGACAGGTCGCGGACGCTCACGGCGTCAGCCGCGCGCAGATCGCACTCGCCTGGCTGCGCCGCCAGCCGGTCGTCACCGCGCCCCTGGTCGGGGCCGGCTCGATCCGGCACATCGACGAGGCTGTTGCGTCACTGGATGTCGAGCTCACCGACGACGACGTGCGCGCCCTGGAGACTCCTTACACGCCGCGGTACGACTGGCAGGGGATCTCCGACGAGGCCGAGCTGGAGGCCATCCGCAAGCGCGTCCCCGGGATGGCGTTGTCGTAAGACCCGTCGTCCGCTCCGGCACGGCTGTTTGGGTCGAGCCCTGAAATTCAGGGGCGGGGGCCATCGACCGGCCCAGTGCACGCGCGAGAGAATCGGCGGGTGCTTCTGGAGAGATCACGGCTGTGGGTGGGCGCTCCCGACCTGAGGACGCGCGGGTGACTGTCGCCTGCCGTCCTCGACGGCAGCGGCCGTGGCGGCCGCACGGTGTCCCCTCGTGGAGGGTGGCCAGGAGGCTGGTCTGCGCCGCTTGGAAAACCGGCGGACGGTCGAAATGGTGCTCGATATCGGTTCCGCAGGAGGTGCTGCGAGGAAAGAGTTTCCCCTGGCCGTCCTCCCAATTGCGGCCACTGCCGTTCGGCCACACGTGTTCGGAGATGGGTGATCAGCCGCATGCGCCGCTATCGAAAATGCTTTCGAAATGGGAATTCGGGGCGTCTCCACGCGTAATTCGATCTTCATCGGTGCCGCCTCCATTTGCGCCTCTCGGTGGCGGCGTACCGGTCGCCATCAGCAAGATCGCATTTCGGGAACCCGGCGAGATGGGCGTCCGTTGTGATCTACTGAAGGCGTGCCGTCGTTCGAGGTGACTGTGAGAAATGTTTGCGAAGGGTTCCATGGGGTAGACGGGTTCGCGAGTTACCCTGGAAGGGCTGACAGAATTGACGATGAAGACACACTTACCCGGCCTCCACATTATCCAGCCAACAACACTTAAACGGCCGGGCGTGTCGGCGGGGGTTCGCTGAATCGTCGATTACGGTCCCGTGTGTCGGGACGAGCCCGGAAAAGGACAAGCCGGAAAAGGACGAACCGATGGGGGCTGTGCGCAAGGTGGCGAGCTACCTTGGCCTGGGTGGGGCAGAGCAGTACGACGACGAGACCTACGCCGAGGACGAGTACGAGGACGACTGGATGCCGGCGGCCGAGCGTGCCGCCAAGCGCTGGCAGCCCAACGCCGATCCGGCCCGTATCGTCATGGTTCGCCCGCAGAAGTATGACGACGCCCTGACGATCGGCCGGCACTTCCGCGAGGGCCACACGGTGGTCATGGACGTGGCGAGCATGTCGACGGCGGAGGCCACGCGAATGGTGGACTTCGCCGCGGGCTTGGCCTACGGCTGTGAGGGACGTATCGAGCGGATCGCGGACAAGGTCTTTCTGATCACTCCGGCGACGGTGGAGGTCTCCACCGCCTGAACCGGCTGGTCCGACTCCGATCCTGTGCCCGCCGCCCACTGGGTCGGCGGGCACAGCCGTGCGCGGCGCCGGCTCTTACGCAATCAGCAAGCCTCGGCCCGCAATCCGCAGAGCCCGGCCGCGATCCGCAGGCCCTGTCCTGGCGTAGGCGTCCCTATGCGGCCCGGGGGCCCCGGCGCAGCAGCGTGGACACCTCGGCCAGGTCCCTGGCGGCGTCAGAGGCTCGCTCCTCCGACTCCCTGGCGTACTCGTGCAGGGCCCAGACGGCCTTGTCGGCGAGGTCGGCGAGCTTGCCCGCCCGTGTCTGGACGTACCGCACGTCGGAGTGTTCCCTGACGCGGTGCCGCCACAGCAGATGCCCGCCCACGGCGGCGACCAACAGGCCGACGAGGGCGAGCGGCGGCGAGACCACGAATCCGGCGGCCAAGACGACGACGGCGAGGACCAGGAGGACGTATCCGGGCCAGGGCCGGGTGCGCTTCGGCACGCACTCAGTGACGAGCCGCTGCTCGGCGGACGCCATCGACTCCTGGTCGGGTCCCTCGGGTCTGAGCGTGATCGGATAGCCGAGGATCGGCACGTCCATGGTGTCGGGCGGCGGCTCGCCCACCACCTCGACGAGAGACTCCGCCGCCGCCCTGACCGCCGGCGCCGCCACGTGCAGGGCGAGCGCGGCCATGTGGGGATCGGAGTCTGGAGCCAGGTCCTGCAGCAGATGCCCGGTGAGCGAGCTCAGCGGCCCTTCCTGGCCGCCCTGGCCCGCCAGGGCACGGAGCACGGCCAGCGGCTCGTCCTCGGCCCATACGGTGCCGCGTACGACCTTGGTGACCTCGCCGGCCTGCCGGGTGGAGGTGATCTCGGTGCAGCGCTCGCGCAGGCGGCGCAGGGTGACCGACGCCCGCAGCGACCGCTCGATCTCGGCGACCTTCGCCAGCTCGGGGAACGCCTCCAGAGAGGCGGGCACGGACGTCTCCGGCAGAGCGGGCACGAGGGCCTTCAACCACCGGTCGTCGGTGGCCGGCACGTTCACCGCGTCGAGCTTGCGCAATACGAAGATCTTGCCGACCGGTCCGTACGCCCCGCGGGCGGCGGCGAGCCACAGCGCCCGCTGGCCGGACGTCACCGGGCGGTCCTCGGACAGGTCGCCGAAGGCGGTGCCCAGCCAGGAGGCGTGGATTCGGTCGCCGTGGCCGCAGACGGCGAGGGCCAGGCACAGGAACAGGGCGGTGCGCCGCTCGTCCAACTCGTTGGCCAGGGCCAGCGGCTCCAGGGCGTCCTTGCCGGACATGATGAGGACGAGGGCCTCGACGGCGGGCCCCAGCCAGTAGCCCGGCACGTCGGTGATCCCCGGCGGCAGGTCGGGCGCGGTGCCGTCGGCCGCCAGGCTGACGATCAGCGCCTCGGCGTAGCGGTGCAGCTCCGTGGCCTCGGCCAGGTTTCCAGGGTCCGGACTCGTGGTCAGGTCCATGCTCACGCGGAACGCTCCCCGAGGGGTCGGCTGGCACTCCCTTGACCGCGCCAGACTAGACGCTTGGTGCGACAGTCACCGACGAGGCGCGCCGTGGACACGCCTGACCCGCGGAAACCGGAAGACCGGGCCGCCCCGGATTGAAGAGCGGCGGTACGGTCGGCCGGCCGAGGTCGCTCGGAGACGGCGTCGCCGGAATCGGGGACGCCGTCTCCCGGGTCCGCCGAAGCGGAATCCGGCACCTCGCTCACATCCGCTCGGGGACTTCGATGCCGAGCAGGTCGAGCCCGCGCAGCAGCACCCGCAGGGTGAGCGCCGACAACGCCAGACGCGACTGCCGTACGGACTCCTCCTCGGCCTTGAGGACCGGGCAGCTCTCGTAGAACGAGGTGAACGCCTGAGCCACGTCGAACAGGTGGTTGCACAGCCGGTGGGGCTCGGACAGCTGGGCGACGGCGGCGACGACCGAGCCGAAGCCGAGCAGCTGCAGCGCGAGCGCCCGCTCGGCCGGATGGCCCAGCGTGATCGGGCCGGTGACCGACTGCGGGTCGACCGCGCCGTTGCGGAAGATCGACCGGATGCGGGCGGTGGCGTACTGGAGGTACGGCCCGGTGTTGCCGGTGAGGGCGAGCATGCGGTCGAAGTCGAACACGTACTCGCTGTCGTGGCTGACGGACAGGTCCGCGTACTTCACGGCGCCCATGCCGACCTGGCGCGCGATCTGCCGGCGGGCCTCCGGGTCGTACCCACGGTCGGCGATGACGGCCTCGGCCCGCACGACGGCCTCGTCCAGCAGCTCGGTGAGCTTGATCGACTCGCCGCTGCGGGTCTTGAACATCTTGCCGTCGCTGCCGAGCACGCTGCCGATCTGGACGTGCTCCGCCTTGACGTCGTCGTGCAGCCAGCCGGCCATCCGCGCCGCGGCGAAGACCATCTGGAAGTGGAGCGACTGGGTGGCGCCCACGACGTACAGGATGCGGTCGGTCTTCAGATCGCGCACCCGGTAGCGAATCGCGGCGAGGTCGGTCGTGGCGTAGCCGTACCCTCCGTCGCTCTTGCGGACGATGAGCGGCAGCGGCTGGTCGTCGCGGCCCTTGAAGCCGGGCGGGAACACGCACAGCGCGCCCTCGCTGATCTCGGCCACGCCCGTGCGCTCCAGCTCGTCGCACACGTCGGGGAGCATGGGGTTGTACATGCTCTCGCCGGCGATGTCGTCGTCGGTGAGCGTGACGCCCAGCGTCTGGTACACCTTCCGGAAGTAGCGGTTGCTGTACTCGATGAACTCGCGCCACAGGCGCAGGGTCTCCGGGTCGCCGCCCTGCAGCAGCGGCACCCGGCGGCGGGACCGCTGCTGGAACTCGGGGTCGTTGTCGAACTTGTGCCGCGCCGCCTGGTAGAAGGCGTTGCCGTCGCCGGCGGCCAGCATGCCGAGCGCCTCCTCCTCGCCGATGTCGAGGAGGTGCTCGATGAGCATGCCGAACTGCGTGCCCCAGTCGCCGAGGTGGTTCTGCCGGATCACCCGATTGCCCAGGTGCTCGTGGGTGCGCGCGAGGGTGTCGCCGACGATCGTGGTGCGCAGGTGGCCGACGTGCATCTCCTTCGCGGCGTTCGGCGCCGAGTAGTCGACGATCACGGTCTGCGGGGCCGGCTGCGGCACGCCGATGCGCTCGTCGAGCAGCCGCCGCGCGGCCTGCTCGGCGATCCAGCCGTCGCGCAGCGTCAGGTTGAGGAACCCGGGCCCGCTGACCTCCACGCTCACGTCGGCCGTGTCGAGGTGGTCGGCGATGGCCTGGGCGACCTCCCGCGGGGCACGTCGGAGCCGCTTGGCCAGGCTGAGCGCGACGTTCGCCTGGTAGTCGGCGAACTGAGAGGGCCTGATCAGCGGGTCTTCAGTGGCGTGCTCCGGACCGAAGGCGGAACCCAGCGCCTGCTGGACCCGCTCGGTGAGCACGAGCTGCGGGTCGGTCATGCACCAAGCTTATCGGCGCGTGCCTTCTGTCCGCCGTTCCATATCCGGCGGTCACCAGCGGCGGTGCGACTTGTTGGTGGAGGCGATCCGCTCGCCGATCCTGGCGATGATGCCCTGGGCCGACAGGCGGGCCGCGAGCTCGCAGGCGGCGGCCACGCCGCGCGCCCGCGACGAGCCGTGCGCGATCACCACCGTGCCGTTGAGGCCGAGCAGCACGGCCCCGCCGTGCGCCTCAGGATCGAGCCGGCCGGCCAGCTCCCGGAGCCGGGCCCGCTGCAGCATCCCGCCGATCCTGGCCACCCGGCTCTCCGCGATCGTCTCCCTGAGCTGCTCGAAGGCGTACCGCACGGTGCCTTCGACGGTCTTGAGCGCCACGTTGCCGGTGAACCCGTCGGTGACGACCACGTCGACCTTCCGGGTCAGCAGGTCGTGCCCCTCGATGTTGCCGGTGAAGTCGATGCCGGGCGTGGCGGCGAGCAGTTCGTGGGCCCGTTTGGCGAGCTTGTTGCCCTTCTCGACCTCGGCGCCGATCGTGAGCAGGCCGACACGGGGACGACGCATGCCGAGTGCCGTCTCGGCGTACGCCACGCCGAGGTGGGCGAACTGCACCAGCATCTCCGGTTTGGCGTCGGCCGTGGCGCCCGCGTCGAGCAGCACGGTCGGCTGGGGCAGGGTCGGCAGGCCTACCGCGATCGCGGGGCGTACGACTCCCTGCTGGGCCCGCAGCCGCAGCCGGCCGGTCGCGACGACGCCCGCCGTCGAGCCCGCGGACACCACCGCGCAGGCGTCGCCGCGCCGTACGAGATGGCAGGCGATGGCGATGCTCGAACGGGGCCGTCTCAGGCTCGCCAGCGCGCCCTCGTCCATCGCCAGCGCCTCCTCGGCGCGCACGATGGGGATCTCGGTGACCGCGTCGTGCCGGGCGAGCTCGTGGTAGAGCACGCGGGGGTGGCCGACGAGCACGACGGGCACGCCCCGCTCCCGCACGGCCTGTACGGCTCCCGCGACGATCTCCCCGGGCGCGTTGTCGCCGCCCATGGCGTCGAGGGCCACGGGCAGCGCACGGCCGGTGGGCTGCATGGCCGCATCGTAGGCCGTCAGCGACGGGTCCCGCGGTAGACCACGATCTTGCCGAAGCGCGCGTTGCCGGTGACGCGGATCAGCGGACCGTCTCCGTCGCCGTCCCCGCCGGTCACAGAGCGTTTCGAGAAGACCGCGCTGCCCTCGTCGACCACCCTGGCGTTGGCCGGCACGGTGACGATGAGCTTGCCGCAGAAGGAGTTCAGCTCCAGCGTCACCTCACGGCCGGGCAGGACCGCGTCGCTGAGATCCACGATCAGCGCGCCGAAGACCGAGCTGAGCTCGGTGTGCCGCCCGGCTACCCAGCGCCCGCCACGTATGATCTTGCTGAACACCGCGGAGACCTGGTGCCTCTCGGTGGAGAGCGTGGCCGGGGGGTGGGCCGCGTCGGGCAGGTCCCTGGTCAGGGGCGCGAGGTCGCCGATGGTCACGGCGCTGTAGGTGGCGTCGAGCCTGTCGGCGTGTTCGACGCTCGTCAGGCGGCCGGTGGCCAGCGCCTCGCCGAGGACGGCCGCGACCCGGTCGCGGTCGGCGTCCGAAGCGCGCTGTGCGGGATCGTCGCCCGCGTACGGTGTGAGGGAGGTCACCTCGCCAGCGTAGCTCTTATCGAGATATGTCGCGATAGGGCGGGTTGGTGAGCGGCGCCTGCCCGGCCGAGTCACGACATCCGTCGGCGCGTCGCTAAAAGTGAGCGGAAAGATCTGCCGTGGAGCCTGGCGCCGTGTTTACCGTCGCTTTCTCCTGAGGCGGGATTGGGGTGACCGCGAAGTGGTCGTCCGGTGCTCGATATACCGACTTTCCCGGCGGGGTGCCCGCCGGGCATCCCCTGGTCAGCAGGGCTTTCCGCCGTGATCGGCAGTGATAGAAATGCCGACGTCTTTGTCGGCGTGCTCGCCGACGCACGGGGGTTCTTGGGTTCGTCATTCCCACTCTCGTGAAAAGGAATATGAACCGGGGGCAAGTCAATGAAACGAGTGGTTAGGACAGCCGTCGTCGCCGTCACGATCGGCATCGCCGGCATGCTGGCCGCGCCCGCGCAGGCCGACGTGTGCGCGCAGAAGTGCACGGAGCACCGGGTCACGTCGCTGGCGAGGCTTCTGGCCGATCTGCAGGGCACGGCCGTCGGCGGGGCGACGGGCGGCGTCGTCGCGCAGGCCGACGCGGCCGCCGAGGTGGCGGTGAACCTGACCGCTGACATCAGGGCCGACCTCGTCGCGGTCGCGAGGCTCTGCGGCACCGTGACAGCCAACCTGTCCGCCGAGGCCAACGCGCAGATCAGCGCGGCCGCGGACATCGCGGCCGACATCGTGGCCGACGCCGCCGTCACCGTCGAAGCCAACGTCGTCGCCAGGCTGGAGGCCCACCTGTCGGCCGCCCTGGTCGCGGTCGCGGACGTCAACGCCGCTCTCGTCGCCAAGGCGAACGTCGCCGCCGGCGTCGTCGCCCAGGTCGGCAAGCCGGTCGTCGCCGTCTCCGGCCAGACCGCCGCCGCCGTGGACGCCTCGGCGGCGGCCGTCGCCACCGCGGGCGCCGCGGTCCGCGCCGGGCTCAACGTCACCGCCAGGCTCAACGCGCTGCTCAGCCTCAAGGGCGCCGTCGCGGCGACCGCCGGCAGCGCGGGCGGCCTGCTGGCGCTGGTGCCGTGCGAGACTCCGGCGGACCGCGCCATGAGCAGCACCCAGACGACGGCCGCCGAGGCCGCCGCCCGGGCCGACGCCAACGCCCACGCGGTCACCAGGACCGTACGGAACACCACGGACGCGCCGGCGCAGGGAGCCGCCGCGACGACGGGGGCCGCGGCCGAGCTCGCCACCTCCGCGTCGGCCACGGCCGACGCCGCGGCGTCGAGCGCGGTCTCGTCCGCCCCGGGCGCGGCGGCCGACGTCGCGCCGACCGGGCGCCAGGGCGGCTACGGCAGGTGAGCCACGCCTGAGGGCCTCCGTCGCCGTTGCGACGACCCGCCGAGCGGCGTCGGACGCCACGTGCGCGGCAGGACCATCGGAAAGACGTCGAATGACGAAAGCGGCCGGCGCCCCCGAGGGGCGCCGGCCGTCCGGCGTCGCACAAAGACGCGCGTCGCGAAGCGTGCGCGCCAGGGCGGCAGGCGCCCGGGCGCACGCGGCAGGGCTCAGCCGACCTCTAGACGAGTAAGTCCTAATTCCGGTCAGTGGTCGTAGGCGATCAGTGACCGGGTGATGGGTTGGCTGGTGGCGCGGTTGTGCCAGATGGCGGCGGTCAAGGCCAGGATCCGTTGGGCGATGCGGGC
>NZ_VIRJ01000066.1:0-9195 GCF_006874435.1 Microbispora sp. KK1-11
GCGTGGACTTCCCGGCGCCGTTCTGCCCGAGCAGACAGTGCACCTCGCCGGCTCTGACCTCAAGGTCCACGCCGTCCAGCGCGCGTACGCCGGGGAACTGCTTGACGATCCCCCTCATTTGGAGCAGAGATGACGAGTCGGATGGTGACCGCGGCACAGGAGCCTCCCTGGGAAAACGGTGCGGCCGTGGCCCCGCCCGCCTGACGGCGCCGGCTGGCACCGCCGCGACGGCATCGAGGTCGGCGTCATCGATGCCGGTGCGGCTTCCGGACGGCCGATCAGGCGGGCGGGACGTTCTGGTGGGGAAAGGGCATGGTGGGTTCCCGTCCGCCTGACCGCGTGCGCCACGGCCGCGGCACCGGGATGGGCGGGGATGTGCCGAGGCGTGCGGAACGGGACGGTCAAGCGGACGGGATGTCTGGATTCGGCAGGCGACAGGTAGGGACCGCGTGGCGGGCACGCGGGTCAGAGTGAGTGGGGCAATCGGGCCATCGGAGTTCCCTCGATCACCCCGATGGTCGGGGACGTTCGGATCGCGATGCTTGTCGGGTCGGAGTGCACACGTTCGACGACGACTCCGGCGGCGCCGCGTGAGGCGGCGCCGAAGCCGAGATCGGAGGCGGCGAACCGGCAGCGCTCGACGGCGCCGCTCATGCCCACGCGTGCCAGCTCCTGCTCCGCCGCGGGGATGAGCCGGTCGGCGAGCCTGGCGAAGTAGCCGCCCAGCATGATCACCCGCGGGTTGAAGAGGTTGACCAGCATGGCCGCCCCGATTCCGAGCCACCGGCCCACCTCCGCGGCGGCGGCGTCGACGCGGGGGTCTCCTTCGGCCCACCGCTGCTCGATCTCGGCCAGCCGCTCCTCCGGGTCGCGGACGAGCTGAGGGCCCGTGCCGTACGCGCGGTCGGGTGTGGCCATGCGGACCAGCGCGGCCAGTCCGACCTTGGTCTCCCAGCAGCCGATACGGCCGCAGCGGCACCGCTCGCCGGACGGATCGACCATGACGTGGCCGACCTCCCCGGCGAATCCGTCCGCTCCGCCCAGCAGCCGGCCACCGGAGATGACGCCGCCGCCGACTCCCACCTCGCCCGTGAGGTAGACCAGGTCGGAGGTGCCCGCCGCGACGCCCGAGGTGTACTCGGCCAGGGCGGCGAGGTTGGCGTCGTTGTCCACCGTGATGGGGATGTCCCCACGGATGTCGGCCTGGGACAGCCGCTCCGCCACCGCCACCCCGTGCCAACCGAGATTGGGGGCGACGACGACGGTGCCGGTGGTGGTGTCTATCAGACCGGGGATCGCCACGGTGATCCCGGCCAGAGCGATCCCGAGCCGGTCGAGATCGGCGACGGTCTTCTCTATCACGTGGACCAGCTCGTCCAGTGAGCGTTCCGGGCCGGACCCCATGGCGTCGAAGCCGATGCGCCGGTCGATGAGCACTCTGCCGGCCAGGTCGGTGGCGATCGCGGCGATGTAGTCGACGTTGACTTCCACGCCCAGGGCGCCGACCCGCGAGCCGTCCAGGACGAGCGCGACACTCGGGCGGCCGACGGAGCCCGCGTGCTGCGGGCCCGTCTCCTTGACCAGTCCGCGTGCCTGCAACTCGCTCACCAGGCTGGTGACGGTGGTCTTGTTCAACCCGGTCGCGACGGCGACGGCCGACCGGGAGCACGGGCCATACGTACTCACATGACGCAGCACCAGGGCGAGGTTGGAACGGCGCACGGTGGCCTGGTCCGCGGGAACTCCCGCGGATCCGCCGCGACTCATCGAGTCGGTCGTGTGGCCGTCGGCCCTGCTGTGGTCCACGCCGCTCCTCAATTAGTTCGCATGGCTGGCCGAATTAAAGACAGTCACGTCCGGCTGAGACAAGAGTGAAACCGGTTGCAAGTTACGTAACGTTACGATAACCGTGTCCGGAATGGGCCTTGAAGTGCATAAATGTGAGCGATGCCAACTCGTTACGCATTTCGGGGGTGCGCAGCCGGACATCCCCGTGTTACAACCCTCATTAATTGATCTCAGAGACAAACAAAAGGCAGGTGGCGCGGGTGACGAAGGAGCCGCAACTCACCCGCGCCCCGGGCGGCGCGGCTCTGCCGGCGGGTCCGGCCGTGCTACGCAGGGCGAACCTCTCGCTGGTGCTGCGCGAGCTGCGCGACCACACCTCGCTGTCCCGTGCCGACATCGCGGAGGCGACCGGCCTGCACCGGGCCACCGTCTCCAACCTCATGGCCGAACTCCTGGAACGGCGGCTCGTGCGGGAGGTCGGCGTCGAGCACGTGGGTGCGATCGGGCGTCCCAGACGGGCGGTGGCGCTGCACGGCGCCCACGTCGGCGCCCTGGGCATGGAGATCAATGTCGACTACATCGCGGTCCACGGCACCGATCTCAGCGGCCGGGTCCTGGTCGAGCGCCGGGTGGTCTACGACACGATGGGCAGTGGCCCGGACAGCGCCGTGCGCCGGCTCGGGCTCGTGGCCAAGGAGTCCGTGGAGGCGATGCGGCGGGCCGGAGCGGTCCCCGCCGGCATCGCGGTGGCCGTCCCCGGACTCGTGGACGTGACCCGCGGAGTCGTGACGCTCGCGCCGAACCTCTACTGGCACGACCTGCCCCTGGCCGATCAGCTGAGCGCCATACTCGGCCCGCTGAACGTGCCGGTGCGGGTGGACAACGACGCCAACCTCGCCGCGCTGGCCGAATACACCTCGGGCATCGCCGCCGGCACACCCGACCTGGTCTACCTCACCGGTGAGGTCGGCGTCGGCGGCGGCATCATCTCGGGCGGCAAGCTCCTGCGCGGAGCGGACGGATTCTCCGGAGAGGTCGGGCATCTGCGGGTCGACCCGAACGGCGACCAGTGCGGCTGCGGCCGCATCGGCTGCTGGGAGACCAAGGTCGGCCTGGCCGCGCTCGTACGTGCGGCCATGCCCGAGCAGGCGTACGGGCTGCCCGGCATGCCCGTGCCCGACCCCGGTGAACGAGTGGCCGACATCGCCAGGGGCCTGGCCTCCGGCGACCGGCGGATGATGATGGCGGTGGCACAGGTCGGCGAATGGCTCGGGCTCGGCGGCTCGATCCTGGCCAACCTGTTCAACCCGCGAGTGATCGTCATCGGGGGCTACTTCGCCTCACTGGCCCAGTGGCTGCTGCCGCACGCGCAGGATCAGCTACAGAGGCTGGTGGTGGCCGCCCCCGCCGCCCAGTGCCGGTTCGTCGCCTCCACGCTCGGCTTCGGCGCCGCGTCCCGCGGCGCCGCGAGCATGGTGGTCAACCACATCATCGACGACCCGGCGGCGATCATGGATCCATTACCCCGGCCGGCAGCCTACTGACGGCCCCCACAGACCTGGAGACGGCACCCTCCAGCAACCGCAATATCCGCTACGACCAAAGTGGCAATAAGCGCGGCGGCGCGCGCCTTGCCTGACGTCCCCCCGGTCAGGAAAGGGTTTTTCATGTCTCCACGTCAGCGAACGTGGGCCAGGCCGCACAATGCGGCCCTGCCAGAAAAGGGACGACGTCCGAGACGTCGGACCGCGGCGACGATGGCCCTGGCCCTCGTCGCCCCCGTCATCACGCTCTTCTCGGCGCCGGTGGGCGCCCAGGCCGCCACGACGGCGGCAGCGGAGCCCGACTTCAAGGTCCTGGTCTTCTCGAAGACAACCGGCTTCCGGCACGACTCGATCCCCGAGGGCATCGCGGCCGTGCAGAAGCTCGGCCAGGAGAACAACTTCGCGGTCGACACCACCGAGGACAGCAGCCAGTTCACGGACGAGAACCTGGCGAAGTACCAGGCCGTGATCTTCATGTCCACGACCGGCGACCCCGTCTCCACTCAGGAGCAGAAGGACGCCTTCCAGCGGTACATCGAAAAGGGCGGCGGCTTCGTGGGTGTCCACGCCGCGGCCGACAGCGGGTACAACTGGGCGTGGTACGGCAAGCTGGTCGGGGCCTACTTCAAGCAGCACCCGGCGATCCAGCAGGCCACGGTCAAGGTCGAGGACCCGGCGCACCCGTCCACCAAGGACCTGCCGACGACCTGGTCCCGTACCGACGAGTGGTACGACTACCAGACGAACCCGCGTGGCACGGTCCACGTGCTCACGTCGATGGACGAGAAGTCCTACACCGGTGCCACGATGGGCGCCGACCACCCGAACACGTGGTGTCAGGACTACGACGGTGGCCGCTCGTGGTACACCGGCCTCGGCCACATGAAGGAGAACTACAGCGAGGCGAACTTCCTGAAGCTGCTCCTGGGCGGTATCAAGACCGCCGCGGGTGCTGAGAAGGCCGACTGCTCGGCCTCTCAGAGCAGCAGCTACGAGAAGGTGGCTCTCGACACCGAGACCTCCAACCCGATGATGCTGAACGTCGCCAAGGACGGCCGGGTCTTCTACATCGACCGGCTGGGCGACGTCAAGATCATCAAGCCCAGTGGTGGCTCGGTCCTGGCCGCGCACATGAACGTGTTCACCGCCAACGAGAGCGGTCTGCTCGGCATGGCGCTGGACCCGGCCTTCGACACCAACAAGTGGATCTACCTCTACTACTCGCCCACGGGCACGGAGAACGTCGACCGGCTGAGCCGGTTCACGGTCAACGGTGACACCCTGGACCTGGCGAGCGAGAAGAAGATCCTGGACGTGCCGGTGCAGCGGGCCGAGTGCTGCCACCACGGCGGCGGCCTGGTGATGGACCCCAAGACCGGCAACCTGTGGCTGGGCACGGGCGACAACACCAACCCCTTCGCCTCCGACGGCTACGCCCCGATCGACGAGCAGTCGGGCCGCTCCAGCTGGGACGCCCAGCGGTCGGCGGGCAACACCAACAGCCTGAGCGGCAAGCTGCTGCGGATCCACCCCGAGGCGGACGGCACCTACACCATCCCGTCGGGCAACCTGTTCGCCCCGGGCACGGCGAAGACCAAGCCGGAGATCTACGGCATGGGCTTCCGCAACCCGTTCCGGATCGGGCTCGACCCCAAGACCGGCAACATCATGCTGGGTGAGTACGGCCCCGACGCCAACTCCGCCAGCGCCACCCGTGGCCCGCAGAACACGGTGGAGTGGAACCTCATCTCCAAGCCGGGCAACTACGGCTGGCCGTACTGCATCGGCAACAACACCCCGTACATCGACTACAACTTCGCGACCAAGCAGTCGGGGGCGGCGTTCAACTGCGCGGCTCCGGTCAACGACTCGCCGAACAACACCGGCCTGACCAACCTGCCGCCGGTGATCCCGGCGACGATCTGGTACCACTACGCCGCCGACGCGAACAACTTCCCCGAGCTCAGCGGTGGCGCGCCGATGGGCGGCCCGGTCTACCGCTACGACCCGAACGTCCAGTCGACCATCAAGTGGCCGGCGTACTGGGACGGCAAGGCCGTCTTCGGTGAGTGGAACAACAACGCGCTGTGGTCGTTCCAGCTGAACGAGGACGGCTCCAAGCTCGTCGAGATGAACAAGATCATGACGACGCTGAAGTTCCTCAAGCCGATGGACATGAAGTTCGGTCCCGACGGCGCTCTGTACCTGATCGAGTGGGGTTCGGGCTTCGGCGGCGACAACGCCGACTCGGGCGTCTACCGCATCGAGTACACCAAGGGCGTCCGCCCGCCGGTCGCCCGCGCCACGGCCGACAAGACCGACGGTCCGCTGCCGCTGACCGTGCAGTTCTCCAGCGAGGGCTCGCGCGACCCCGACGGCAAGGCGATCACCTACGCCTGGGACTTCGACGGTGACGGCAAGACCGACTCCACCGAGGCCAGCCCCTCCTTCACCTACACCCAGGCCGGCGAGTACAGCGCCGTCCTGACCATCACCAACCCCGACGGTGTGACCGGCAAGGCGAGCGTGACGATCAACGCGGGCAACAGCAAGCCCGTCGTCAAGGTCGAAGTGCCGCCGAACGGTTCGTTCTTCGAGTTCGGCGACCAGGTGAAGTTCAAGGTCACCGTCACCGACGCCGAGGACGGCACGGTCGACTGTGACAAGGTGCAGATCCAGGCGATCCTGGGTCACGACACCCACGGTCACCCGCTCGACCAGATGAAGGGCTGCGAGGCCACGGTGCAGACCGCCGCCTCGGGCCACGGTGAGTACGACAACCTGTTCTACGCGATCGAGGCCAGCTACACCGACCAGGGCGCCGGTGGGGCCAAGCCGCTGACCGGCCGGGGCCAGGTCATCCTGCAGCCCAAGCGCAAGCAGGCCGAGCACTTCTCGGCGACCGGCCGGGTGACCGGCGGTGTCGGCACGGACGCCGCCGGCGTCCAGATCGAGGACACCACCGACTCCGCGGGTGGCGCGAAGGACATCGGATTCATCCAGGACGGCGACTACTGGTCGTTCGACCCGGTGAACCTGACCAACATCAGCGCGATCCGGCTGCGGGCCTCTTCGGCCGGCGCGGGCGGCACCGTGCAGATCCGCGTCGGCGACCCCGACAACGGCACGCTGATCGGCTCGGCGGACATCACTCCGACGGGCGACTGGCAGACGTTCAAGGACGTCACGGTCAACCTGAACAACGTTCCGACGACCAGCGGCCCGATCTTCTTCGTGGTGCGCAAGCCGGCCAGCGCGGCCAACGACGCCAACCTGGCCAACTTCAACTGGGTCGACTTCGTCGGCAAGGGCGCCACGGAGAACCAGCGCCCGACGGTGACCGCGTCGGCGACCCCGACCACGGGCACCGCTCCGCTGAAGGTCGACTTCACCGCGACGGGCACCGACCCCGAGGGCGACACCCCGCTCACCTACAAGTGGGACTTCGGGGTGAACGGCGCGCCGCAGCCGACGACGGCCAACGCGAGCTACACCTACACCGCCCCGGGTAACTACACCGCGACGGTGACGGTGACCGACGCCAAGGGCGCGGCCACGACCCAGCAGATCGCGATCAAGGTGAACACGCCGGCCACGGTGTGCTTCAGCGGCCGTTCGGACGACTTCCTGGGCACCGAGCTCGACCGGAACCGCTGGTCGGTCATCCGGGAGAACCAGGACCTGAAGGTCACCGGCGGCAACCTCATCATCCCGACCTCGACCACCGACATCTACAGCACGGGCGGCAACACGCCGAACATCGTCGTGCAGCCGGCGCCGTCGGGCGCCTGGACGGCCACGGCCAAGCTCACGCTGAAGGCGACCGACGCCTACCAGCAGGCGGGTCTGGTCCTGTACGGCGACGACGACAACTACGCCAAGATGGTGCTGCAGGCGCGCTCGACCTCGGGCTCCGACCACGCCAGCCGCATCTTCCAGTTCATCCGCGAGGACAAGGGCACTCCCAACGAGGTGACGGCGAGCAACACGTCCAACCTCGGGGACTCCTACCCCGACACGGTGTACGTGCGGTTCATCAGCGACGGCACCAACATCACCGCTCACTACTCGGCCGACGGCACCAACTTCACCGCCATGCCGGAGACCAAGCCGCTCGCCGGGATCACCAACCCGAAGATCGGCCTGATCTCGCTGGCCGGCGCCAACCACCCGGTGGTGGACGCGGCCTTCGACTGGTTCCAGATCACGCCGGACGACAAGGCCACCGCGCCGACGCCGGACGACGACTTCAACGGCAGCTCGCTCGACCTCTGCCGCTGGAACCAGAACGTGCGGTACGACGCGACAGCCGCTCGGGTGACCGGTGGCAACCTGGAGCTCGACACCACGACGGGTGACATCTACGGGACGACCAACAGCGGCCCGAAGAACTTCATCCTGCAGACGGCGCCGAGCGGTGACTGGACGCTGGAGACCAAGGTCGACGGCTCGGCCCTCAGCGAGCAGTACCAGCAGGGCGGCCTGATGGTGTACGGCGACGACGACAACTACGTGAAGTTCGACTTCCTCACCACCAACACCGCAGGGTCGACGGTGGCGCGGACGATCGAGCTGCGCAGCGAGGTCGGCGGCACCGTGCAGAACCCGCAGCCGCAGGTGAACAACCTCACCGCCGGGCCGTATTGGCTGCGCCTGAAGAAGGTGGGAGACAGCTTCACCGGCTCCTACTCCTCGAACGGCACCACCTGGACCGACCTGGCCACCAACGGCACGGTCACCGCGGTGAAGAACAGCGCCGTGGCGAACGCGTCGAAGGTCGGCGTCTACACCATCGGCACCAACCAGGGTGCGTCCAAGACGGTCAAGTTCGACTACTTCAAGCTGATCAAGGCGGGTAGTGAGGACAAGACCGCTCCGGTGACGACGGCGACGACCGACCCGGCGCAGCCGGAGGGCGGCTCGTTCACCGGTCCGGTCACGGTCACGCTGAAGGCGGTCGACGAGACCGGCGGCAGCGGGGTCGCCAAGACCGAGTACAAGCTCGACGGCGGTGACTGGACCGCTTACACCGAGCCGGTCAAGGTCAGCGGCGAGGGGCAGCACACGCTGGCCTACCGCTCGACCGACAAGGCGGGCAACGCCGAGGAGGCCAAGACGCTCACGCTGACGATCTCCCCGGCGTCCTCGCCGGAGGTCAAGCTGACCGTCACCGCCGCCTCCCGCTGCATCGGTACCTCGGCCTACGTGGCGGTCACGGCCGTCAACAACGGCGACGTGCCGGCGACGATCGAGCTGACCACCCCGTACGGGTCCAAGACCGTGGCCGACGTGGCCCCGGGCAAGCAGGCCTACCAGTCCTTCAACACCCGCGCCGGGCACATCGACGCCGGCAAGGCGACCGTGAAGGGGACCGCCACGATCGGCGGCAAGCAGGTGACGTCGTCCTACGACGCCGCCTACACCGCGGCCAGCTGCGGCTGACCGCACCGGCGGTGACCGCGGTCCACACGACGCGGACACCGCCCTAGCACAACCGGGGCCGGCCGGCCGACCAGCCGGCCGGCCCCGCCCCTCATAGATGGAGCGAACATGAAAATCAACAGGACCACGCAGGTACTGGCCGCGTCGGTGCTCGGTCTCACCCTCGCCGGGGCCGGCGTGGCCGGTCCCGCCGCCGCCGACGACAACCCCAGCAGTGGCATCGACGTGTCGGTCAACATCACGCCCACCACCACCCCCGGCCAGCTGTCGATGACCGTGGCCGACAACAACGGTGTCTCCCTGCAGGAAAGCGGCTCGGACGCCGCCGCCCGCCAGTTCACCGGCACCCTGCCCACCGTCACGGTCAGCGACACCCGCAAGCCCGAAGACATCCCCGCCGGGGAGTACTGGGCCGTCGTCG
>NZ_VIRJ01000067.1:0-8950 GCF_006874435.1 Microbispora sp. KK1-11
TGCACCGGCATCACGGTGTGGGGCATCACCGACAAGTACTCCTGGCGCAGCGGCGACAACCCGCTGCTGTTCGACGGCAACTACAACAAGAAGCAGGCGTACACCGCCGTCCTCGACGCCCTCAACGGCGGGACCTCCAGTTCTCCCCCACCCACCGGAAGTGGGACCGCCATCAAGGGCGTGGGATCGGGCCGGTGCCTGGACGTCACCGAAGCCTCCCAGGCCAACGGCGCCCAGGTGGAGATCTGGGACTGCAACGGGCAGGGCAACCAGCAGTGGACGGAGACAAGTGCCGGTGAGCTGCGGGTCTACGGCGGCAAGTGCCTGGACGTCAACGGCGGCAGCACGGCGGACGGCGCCAGCGTGATCATCTGGGACTGCAACGGCCAGAACAACCAGAAGTGGCGCCTCAACTCCGACGGCACCATCACCGCCGTCGGGGCCGGCAAGTGCCTGGACGTGTCCGGCAACGGCACCGCCAACGGCACCAAGGTGCAGATCTGGACGTGCAACGGCCAGAACAACCAGAAGTGGACCCGAGTCTGACACGACCCCTCGCCGGGGCGGCCGCAACGTGGCCGCCCCGGGTGGGCCGTGGGACTCGCCGACGCGGCCTGGACGTCGTTTCGCTCGTACAACCATCCCACCCGTGACCCCGTCGCCGGACTCGACTCACCCGAGTCCTGACGGCCTCCGGACGGTGTGCGGTTCTCCGCGCCCAGAGCGACCACCCCCCGTACGCGACCACCACGCGAAGGCGCGGTCGGCACCGACAGCCAAGAGGAGAGACATGACGCAGGATCAGAACGACCCCGTGAGCCGCGAGCGGAGATTGCTGAGCCGGAGATCCGTCCTGGCGACGATGGGAGCGCTGCCGGTCATCACGGCCGCGACGTCGGTCCTGGGAGCCACGGAGGCCGCGGCGGCCACCGCGGCCATCAATCCGTCGGCGCAGCGGCAGACGATCCGGGGCTTCGGCGGCATGACCCACGCGGCCTGGGCCGGCGACCTGACATCCGCCCAGCGGGACACGGCGTTCGGCAACGGCGACGGCAAGCTGGGGTTCTCCGTGCTGCGGATCCCCGTCGGCGAGAACCAGTCGGACTGGAGCCGTGACCTGGCGACGGCGAAGCGCGCGGTCGAGCTCGGGGCGACCGTCTTCGCCTCGCCGTGGAATCCCCCCGCGAGCATGACCGAGACCTTCACCCGGGGCAGCCAGACCAACGCGAAACGCCTCAAGTACAGCTCGTACGCCGCCTACGCCCAGCACCTCGACGGCTTCACCACCTACATGCGGAACAACGGGGTGAACCTGTACGCCATATCCGTGCAGAACGAGCCCGATTACGCGCAGGACTGGACGTGGTGGACCTCCGCCGAAATCGTCCGGTTCCTGCGGGAGAACGCCGGCTCGATCGGCACCAGGGTCATCGCGCCCGAGTCCTTCCAGTACATCAAGAGCATGTCGGACCCGATCCTCAACGACTCCTCGGCGCTCGCCAACGTGGACATCATCGGGGCGCACCTCTACGGCACGTCGTACTCGAACTTCCCCTACCCCCTCTTCCAGCAGAAGGGCGCGGGCAAGGAACTCTGGATGACCGAGGTCTACTACCCCAACAGCACCGACTCGGCGGACACCTGGCCACAGGCGCTCGACGTGGGTGAGCACATGCACCGCGCCATGGTGGACGCCGGGTTCCAGGCGTACGTCTGGTGGTACATCCGGCGCAGCTACGGCCCCATGCGCGAGGACGGCCAGATCAGCAAGCGCGGCGCCATCATGGCGCAGTTCGCCAGGTTCGTCCGCCCTGGGTACGTGCGGATCGACGCGACGGCGAACCCCGCGACGAACGTCTACGTCTCGGCGTACCGGAGCGGTAACACCGTCGTCATCGTCGCCCTCAACAAGGGGACCTCCGCGGTCAGCCAGCAGTTCACCGTGGCGAACGCCGGCTCGGCCGGCGTCTCGTCCTGGGTGACCGACGCGAGCAGGAACGTCGCGCCCCAGGCGGCGACCAGCATGTCGAACGGCTCCCTCACCGTCACGCTTCCCGCTCGCAGCATGACGACCTTCGTGACCAGTCTGAGCGGCGGCTCCTCGCCCTCCCCGTCGCCCATTCTGTCGCCGACCCCCTCCCCCAGCCCGTCGCCCAGCGCCTCACCCAGTGGCGGCACGGGGACGGGGCCCCGGGTCGCCTACACGATGAGCACCTGGAACAACGGCTTCACCGCCAGCATCAGCATCACCAACACCGGGACCTCGGCGATCGACGGCTGGACGCTGGCCTTCACCCTGCCCTCCGGCCAGTCCATCACCTCGGGCTGGAACGCCACCTACTCGCCCTCCAGCGGCCAGGTGAACGCCCGCAACGTCGACTACAACGGCACGATCGCCCCCGGCGCCACCATCGACATCGGCTTCCAGGCGACCCACACCGGCAACACCGCCGAACCGACCGCCTTCACCCTCAACGGTGTTCCCTGCACCGTGGTCTGATCTGCACATGGTCTGATCGGCACGTGGTCTGATCTGCACGTGCCGGCCGCGCCCTGGACCCGGAGGTCCAGGGCGCGCCCGTCGTGAGGCCCGCCTGTCACCCCAGTGCGAGGCGGAGCAGCAGGTCCTTGACGTCCGTCGCCTCGAATCGCCGCCTGGCGGCGGACGGGTCGGAGCAGAGCAGCACCGGCGCGTCGGCGGGGTCGGCGGGAAGCAGCCCATGGGAGCCGCGTACGGCGCGAGCGCCCTGATCGAGGCCGACGACGTTCATGAGGTAGCGCATGCCGAGCTTCTTGCGCAGCAGCGCCACGCCTGCCCTGCGCTTGGCGGCGCCGGGGTTCGCCGGGTCGAAGAAGAGCTCGGCCGGGTCGTAGCCGGGCTTGCGATGGATCTCGACGAGGCGGGCGAAGTCGGGCGCGCGGGCGTCGTCGAGCCAGTAGTAGTAGGTGAACCACGCCTCGCGCTCGGCGAGCAGGACCAGGTCGCCGGAGCGCGGGTGGTCCAGGCCCTGCGCCTTCTTCCCGCTCTCGTCGAGCACCTCGGCGACGCCGGGCAGGGACGCGCAGAGTTCGGCGACGGCCGGCACGTCGGCGGGGTCGGAGATGTAGACGTGCGCCACCTGGTGGTCGGCGACGGCGAACGCGCGTGAGGTCCACGGGTCGAGATACTCCATGCCGTCCTGGGTGTGGACACCCAGGAGCCCTTCCGCACGGAGCATCCGGTTGACGTCGACGGGACGGGAGACGTCGGTGATGCCGTACTCCGACACGGCGACGACGGTCCTGCCCTGCGCCGCCGCGGCGTCCAGCAGCGGCGTCAGCACGGTGTCGAGCTCGGCGGCCGCCGCGGCCGCACGAGGGTCGGACGGGCCGTACCGCTGCAGGTCGTAGTCGAGGTGGGGGATGTAGGCCAGCGTCAGGTCGGGGTTGTGCGCCGTCATGACGTGCTCGGTGGCGCGGCAGATCCAGGCCGACGAGGCGATGCCCGCTCCCGGGCCCCAGTAGCTGAACAGGGGGAAGGTGCCCAGCGCCGCGGTGAGCTCGTCGTGCAGCTCCGGCGGATGGGTGTAGCAGTCGGCCTCCTTGCGCCCGTCGGCGTAGTAGATCGGCCGGGGGGTGACCGTCCAGTCGACGTCGGCGCCCATCGCGTACCACCAGCACACGTTGGCCACCGTGAGGCCGGGCCGGTCGCGCCGGGCGGCCTGCCACACCTTCTCACCGCCGACGAGCGCGTTGTGCTGGCGCCACAGCAGGACCTCGCCGAGGTCGCGGAAATACCAGCCGTTGCCGACGATGCCGTGATCGGCCGGCGGGACGCCGGTGAGGAACGTGGACTGCACCGAGCAGGTGACGGCGGGCAGGACGGTACCGAGTTCCGCCTGGAAGCCGTCCGCGGCGACGGCCCGGAGCCGCGGCATGTGCGCCAGCAGTCGTGGGGTCAGCCCCACCACGTCCAGGACCAGTAGCGATGTCATGTCGTCACTCCCACTTCACGCAGCGCGGCACGGGCGAAGTCCAGCTCGTCGGCGATGCCCGCGGCGAGCTGTCCGGGGGTCTGCGGGCGCAGGGCGGGTGGCAGCACTCCCCAGGTGTAGGTCTCCACGTCGAAGTGGTCGCAGAGCGGCCGCGGCCCGCCGGCGAGCTCCGCCAGCGCCGCACGCATCACGGGGATGGTCGTGGCCAGCGGCGCGGGCGGTGAGACGTGGAGGGGAACGTGGTAGTGGACCCGCCACGGCCCGGGCAGCCCCCGCTCGAAGGCCTCGTCGAGGTCGTCGGCGGCGTCGCCCGCGGGATTGCGCGTCTGATGCAGGAAGCGCGGCTCGGCGTACTCGCGCAGGGCGTCCGGGTCCGCGGTCTCCAGGGCCGCGGAGAGCTGGACCTTGACGACGGGCAGGCCGGCCCGGCTCAGCTCCTTCAGCGCGTCGGCCGGCTCCTCCCACGCGCAGGCCAGATGGGCGAGGTCCAGGCAGATGCCGAGCCGGTCGCCGTCGACGCCGGCGAGCCGTGCCACCGCCTGGCCCGTCGTCTCCACGACGCAGCCGGGTTCGGGTTCGAACCCCACCCGTATCACCCGCCCGGTGGCGGACTCGAGGTCGGCCAGACCGGCGGCCAGCCGGTCGAGCCGGCGCGCGGCGAGGTCGGCCATGCCGGTGTCCCAGGGGTCGCGCCAGGCGAGCGGCAGCGTCGAGACCGACCCTCGGGCCGCGTCGTCGGGCAGCAGGTCCGCGAGGACGAGCGCCAGGTCCAGCGTGTACGACAGACGGTCCTCGGTGGTCCAGTCGGGATGGTAGACGGCGTGCTTGACGACCGTGTCCTGGAAGGACCGGTAGGGGAAGCCGTTGAGCGTGACCACCTCCAGGCCCCGTGCGGACAGCTCGCGGCGGAGCCGGGCCCGCAGGGCGGGGTCGGCGGCCAGAGCGGCGGCGACGGGCGCGGCCAGCCAGAGCCCGAGCCCCAGGACGTCCGTGCCGAGGCGGGCGCGGATCGGGACCGCGTAGACGTCGAGCTGGGCGATGACGCCGTCGAGATCCTCCGCCGCGTGCACGTTGGTGCAGTAGCTCAGGTGCAGCGGGGCTCCTCCCGGGTGCCGTAGCCGCATCAGCCGCCGCCGCGCTTGATGGAGCTGCCGGCGAAGGTGGGCTCGTCCGCGCCGGCGCCGGTGCCGGTCAGGTCGAGGCGCCCCGACTGGCTGTAGAACTCCACGGGGTTGCGCCACAGCACCCGGTCGACGTCGTCCTCGGTGAATCCGGCGGCCAGCATGGCCCTTCCGGTCTCCAGCGTGAGCAGCGGGTCGGAGACGCCCCAGTCGGCGGCGGAGTTGACCAGCATCCGGTCCGGGCCGTACCGCTTGAGGATCTCCACCATGCGGGGCGGCGACATCTTCGTCTCGGGGTAGATGGAAAAGCCCATCCAGCATCCGGAGTCGCGCACGATGCCGACGGTTACCTCGTTGAGGTGGTCGACGGCGACCCGCTCGGGCGCGATCCCCGAGGCGGCGACGACCTCCAGAGTGCGCCGGGTGCCGGTGGCCTTGTCGCGGTGAGGGGTGTGGACGAGCGCCGGCAGGTCGTGCTCGACGGCGAGGGCGAGCTGCCGCTCGAAGACGTCGTCCTCCTCCGGGGTGATCGAGTCGTAGCCGATCTCTCCGACCGCGACGACACGGTCCTTGTCCAGGTAACGCGGCAGCAGGTCGAGCACGGGGCGGCAGCGCGGGTCGTTCGCCTCCTTGGGGTTCAGCGCGATCGTCGCGTGGTGCACGATGCCGAACTGCGCGGCCCGGTAGGGCTCCCAGCCGATCAGCGAGTCGAAGTAGTCGGCGAACGAGCCGGGGCCGGTGCGAGGCTGCCCCAGCCAGAAAGCCGGCTCCACGACGGCACGGACGCCGGCGGCGGCCATCCGGGCGTAGTCGTCGGTGGTGCGCGACGTCATGTGGATGTGCGGGTCGAAGATGCGCATCAGGACTCCTCACGGGTCAGACGGCCGAGCAGGGCGGCGGCGTCGGCGGGCATGGGGCGTCCCGCGGCCGCGCGCTCGTCGGCGAAGGCGGCCAGCATGGCCGCCAGCTCAGGGTCGGCCCGCTCGTCCAGCCCGTCGACCGCGGTCAGCGGCACGCCCGTGAACACGCACTTGAGCACCGCCTGCCGCCAGGCGGCCTGGTCGAGGTGGCGGGCGTACGGCCCGAGGGCGGCGGCCAGCAGGCGGGCGTCGTTCGTGCGGATCGCGTCGTGCAGCAGGGGCAGTCCCGCCGCGCCGACGGCGAGCATCGGCAGGGCCTTGAGCACGGCCCGTTTCTCGTCGGCGTCGCCGTAGCGGTAGAGGTCGCCGACCTCGGCCTCCGCCCGGTCCGCCGGCAGCGCGGCCAGCAGCAGCGCACGGGCGGCCTCGTCCGCGGTCCAGCCGGGCACGCCGGGCAGCGGCGTGCGCCCGGCCCGCCGTCCGGCCTGGGTGAAGGACCGGCCGATCGTCTCGGGTCGCTCGCTCGCCGCGGCGAGCGCGGCGTCCACCCATTCCTCCCGCGGTGTCTCCCCCAGCGCGGCGCGCAGCCGCTCAGGTCGCGTCATGCCGTTCTCCCTTCACCGTGACGCCTCGACGCCTGCTCGGCTCCGCGCAGGAATTCGATCGAACGCCGGGCCACGGCGGGCGCGGCGTGGCCGTGACGGGGAAGCTCGGCGAAGCCGTTGGTGCCGTAGCCGAACCTCATGTCGCGGAGACCTTCCTGACCAGGCGCCGGGCCAGCGGGATCGCCGCCGCGAGGGCGAGGCCGAGGCGGGGGGCGCCGCCGCGCGCGGCGAGGGCTCCCTGGAGGGCCGGCAGGCTGACGATGCCCGCGCCGACCGCGTCTCGGACGCGCCGCGCGGAGGGGTCGGCGACGGCGCGCGCCTGGGGGGAGCCGAACTGCGCGGCGTACCAGCCGGCGAGGGCCGGCTGCACCGGTCCCCCGGCACCACGTGCGGCACCACGTGCGGTCACGGCGGCGAGCGTGACGGTGCCCGCCAGGGTCGCGGCGGGCAGCCGCGGGTCCGCCCCCGACACCTCCGCGCGCGAGAGCGCGGTGAGCAGGTACGTGTGGGCGGCGATGGTGAGAGCGGAAGGCAGCGCGGCGGTGCGGGAGCCTCCGGTGGCGCCCAGCAGCACGTCGAGGCCGCGGCACAGCGCCATCGTCGCAGGACCGGCGGGTGTGTTCTTGGCCGCCACGTCGTACGCCCAGACGGCGCCGGCCAGGGGGGCGGCGACCGCCAGGGCACGCCGGCCGCCCGCGAGCCGCGCCACGGCGAGTCCGGCGGCGGTGAGCCCCACCGCCGTGCCGAGGGCCGCCCCGGCCGGCACGCGCCCCGAGGGGATGGGGCGCTCCGGGCGCTCGACCGCGTCGAGATGCCGGTCGGCCCAGTCGTTGGCCGCCATCCCCGCCCAGTACAGGAGGACCGAGGAGCAGGCCAGGCCGGCGGTGCGACGGCCGAGCGCCCCACCGGCGGCCGCCCCGGCGACCACGTCGCCGGGGACGGACAACGCGGCCGGGGCCCGGACCAGGTCGATCAGATCGCGGAGCGCCGTCATCGCGCCGTCATCGTCCCGTCCCCTGTGAGCCGAGCGCGTCCACGGCGGCGCGCAGCGCCCGCCACTGCTCGGGCAGCGCGTGGGGCACCTCTCCGAGGGGGTCCTTGAAGAAGAAGGCCAGTTCGGTGAGCGGACCCGTGCGCCCGGCCCGGTGGGCGGCCGCCGTCAGCCGTGCCAGGTCCAGGACCAACGGCGCGGCCAGCGCCGAGTCGCAGCCGTGCCAGGTGAACTCCATGCGCATGCGGGTGCCGAGGAAGCCTTCGAAGGAGATCAGGTCCCACGCGGTCTTGAAGTCGTCGAGGTCCTCGACGAAGTCGATCCGGGTGTCACCCTGCGGGACGTAACCGAGCGTCTCGTGCAGCACACGCTGTTTGCTGGCGGACTTGGCCGCGTTGGCCGCCGGCTCGGCGAGGTTCGCGCCGTCGCCGCCGCCCAGCAGGTTGACGCCGGACCAGGTGCGCACCTTCAGGTTGCGCAGGGCGAACATCGGGGCGAGCACCGACTTGACCAGGGTCTCGCCGGTCTTGCCGTCGTGGCCCCCGTACGGGAGCTCCTGCTCCCGGGCCAGGGCGTCGAGGGCGGGCAGGCGGGCGCCGGTGGAGGGGGTGAAGTCGACGTACGGGCAGCCGGCGCTCAGGGCGGCGTAGGCGGCCAGGGCGCTCGGCGGCAGGACGGGCTCCGGCCCGTCCAGCGCGGCCCGCAGCGCGTCGAGATCGGCGTGGGCGGGGTGGGGATGCGGCGCCGGTTCCGTGGTCGAGACGTTGATCACGACGACGCGGTCCAGATGGTGCCGCCGGCGGAAACGGTCCAGGTCGGCGCCGATGGCGTCCGCGACCTCGGCTTGGGTGTCGCGCACCGGCAGGGGCAGTACGTCCTGCTCGATCTCGAGGAGCGTGTCCTGCACGGCCCCCGCGAGCCGGGCCGGGACGATTCCCGCCTCGGCCAGCGCGGCGGCCTTCTTGACGAGGGGGATCGAGGAGATGTCGTGGCCGCCGAAGACCAGGTCCCCTATGGCGGGGAGGGCGTCGCTGTGCAGCTCGGGCGACTCCAGGACGCATCCGGTCGGCTCGGCCAGGCCCGCCCGCACCGCCGACGCCCCGAGCATGCTGGTGACCGCGACCGATCCCCGTGCTCCGATCAGCCATACTCCGGTTCTCATCTGTCTCCTCTCCCCGATCGGTTGCCGGGACGGTGGGGGTGCTGCTCACGGCCGGTCGGCTCCGGCGGGCGGCGGCCACCGTGGGACCGCCGCCCGGCGTGATGGGTCATTCGGAGGAGAAGGCGGCGTCGAAGGCGGCGGCCGGTGGGGTGATGGCGTTGAGCGAGCGGATGTAGGCGAGGGATTCCGGCGCGCCGTGCAGCCGGTCCATGCCCGCGTCCTCCCACTCGATGGAGA
>NZ_VIRJ01000068.1:0-7591 GCF_006874435.1 Microbispora sp. KK1-11
CCCGACCAGACCAAGACCGTCGACCCCTGCAACCTGCAGCTGCTCTACCAGGGCCGCAGCCCCAGCTCCGGCGGCGACTACGGCCTCCTGCCCTACCGGCCGGGCCTGCTGACCCTGCAGCGCTGACGGTGTGACGTTCTGCCCGGGACGTTCGCGGCGAAGGCGCCTGCCGAACGGGTGAGCGCCGTCACGGCCCGCGATCAGGACCGGGTGGATATGGAACGGCGGGCTCGGTGCACGACCGAGCCCGCCGTGTCACGTGCAGAGCGAAACGGGTTCGGCGATGCGGGCCGTGGCTTCAGGCCATGCGGCTGATCCCGTTGTCCACTCCCAGTGCGTCACCGCGGTACCCGAAGGATTGCGACAGCTCCCGCCCGATGCCGAGCACCGACTTCTTGGTGCGGTTCACCTGGGCGGCATTCTTCTTGGCGGCGCTGACGAACGTGACCCCGATGCCCGCCACCGGACGGCCGTCGTGGTCGAGCACCGGCGCGGCGACGCAGCGGATCCCAGAAGTGGTGTTCTCGTCGTCCATCGCCACGCCCGCGACACGGACGTCGCGAAGCACCTCCAGGAGTTCGGCGATCGACCGCGGGCCCGCCCCCGTGTGAGTGGGCGAGCTGTAGCCCTCGTACAGGCGTAGCACGGCTTCTTCGCCCGGGTCGACCCCCACGAGCGCGGGCCTGCAGATGCTTCCCTGATGGCGGCGCTGGTAGTGGCGTCGGCGCTCGCCGGCTGGTGGGCTGCGCGCAGCGGAAGCCTCCGGCCGATGCCGCCGGCCGGCACGCTGATCACCGCCGCCGCGCTCGCAGCTCTCGGCCAGACCGGCGCCGGCTCCCGGTCTGGGTTGTCGACCTGCTGCTCGCCGTCCTGGGGCGGGCATCGGTATGGTGCTTCAACTGCTGATCGTCATCGCGCAGACGGCCGCACCGGCCGACTCTCTGGGCGTGGCCTCCGGCACGGTCGTCTTCCTGCGGTCGATGGGCGGCGCGTTCGGCGTCGCCCTGTCCGGCGCCGTCTTCACGGCGCGACTCGGCGGCGACACGGTGACGAGCCTGGCCGCCGTGGCCCGGCGAATGCGCGATCCGGCGCTCGCGGCGTCCTCCCACGAGGCCGTCGCGAACGCCATGACCGCCGTGTTCACTACCGGCGTGCCGTTCGCGCTGCTCGCCTTCGCCGCGGTGCTGGCCGTCCTCGCCGTCACGCCTCGGAGCCGGCTGGTCCCCGACGGACGCGCCTGAGCCGGCCGGCCCCACCCTTCAGGCCGGTCGGCCGGACCGTGGCCCATCGGCGTTCGTCAGGGCCGGCATCACGACGCCGCCGGGATGCACTCCGCCGAGGACGCTGTCGCCGCCCTGGAGAAGGCCGCCGGGGAAGACACGGCCGTCGGGGCAAGCCGCCGACAGCGGAGCTCGGAACGTCCCGACGGCCGGCGGATCCCGCGTGCCCCGGCCGGCTGGTCGTTACGCTGCGACCGTGACCTATGACGTTCACCTCGTCCGCCGCCTCCCCGGTCGCACTCTGCTGGAGACCTTGGAGGCGATCAACGCGCATTACGACCCGGACCGCGACGAGCCTCTTGTCGCACGGCTGACCGCCGAGCATCGTGCCGCATGGGATCGCATCGTGCGACGGGCGACGGAGGAAATCGGGCCTGTCGACATAGAGGAGTTCCCGTCCGGCCTGACGCTCCGGACGCAGGGGTCGCACGCCTTCCAGCTCAACTACGACGGGGACTCCGCCGACATCTCCATCCCATACCACTACGCCGCGGAGGAGGCCGGCGCCGTACTGGCGAAGGCGTACCGGCTCGCGCGCCTGGTCGAGGAAGAGGCCGGACTCGAAGGCTATGATCCCCAGAGCGATCGCCCCACCGCCGAAAATGACCTCGCGAGCGCGATCACCGAGTTCACCGGCATCGTCCGGTGGATAGCGGAGACCCTGCACTGAACCTGCGCCGACTTGGTCAAACGTAGTCAAGATCGGTTTGCGTATGGTTCGCGATCTTTGGCTCATGGCTGCTCGTGGCTGCCCTCGGATGCCTGCAGGGCTTGCGCCTACGGCCGAGAACTCCCAGGTCAGGCAGCAGATCGTAAGGTCAACTAGGTGCTCCCGGCAGGATTGGAACCTGCGGCACCCGCTTTGGAGGGCGGTGCTTGCCTCGGGGCGTCGATGCCTCTCACCTCGGCGTGTGGGGTCGCGAGCTGTCGGCCACCCCTTGATCATTTCGCGTGTATGCCGCGATTCGCTACCCGCGCTCGTGAGGGATCGGCGTGGCGAACCGCTGTGAGGATCGCAAGGAGGTGCTGGAGGGCGTCCGGTCAGGGATGGAAGCGCGTTGTCTCCCCTAGAGGCTCGCGGCCGACGGTGACCGCGTTGATCGCGGCCGCGGGGTCCGCATAGCCGAACGAGATGCCGAACAACAGTTTCCCGCCGGTGACGCCGAGCGTCTCGCGGACCGTGTCGGCGTAGAAGCTCAGCAGCGCTTGGGGACAGCTGGCTACCCCATGAGCGGCCATGGCAAGCAGCAGGGTCTGCGCGTACATGCCGACGTCGGCGGTCAGTCGCGGCTAAGAGCGTGTTTGGGAAGGGGCGATAACGGTCTGCGCACCTCGCCGCCATGACCACCGTCAGGTCGCGTCATGACTGAGTGCCCCGCCGCTACGTCCGGTAGGTCATATGACCTGGCCGGATGGAGAGCATCAGCAGCCTCGCGTCGCTGAATCGTTCACGTTACGGTGCCACCCAGCACGGCCTGGCAAACGGACCGGCCGGCATCCCGGCGACGGTGACCTTGTGCCGGCGACCGCCAATGACCGTCTTGTCCATCTGGGTAGCGATGGCCTGGAAAATCGGCCGCCGGAACAGATACAGAAAGATCGGACGTACGCGCAGCACGACGCCCTGCGGCTGTTCCGCCGAGTCCGAGGGCGGTTCGTCGGTGTCTTGCACCAGCGACAGCAATCGCGCCGCACGTTCATTGCCTGCTTGCCAACAGCTCTGGGAGCGTGCGACTCGGCTACAGAATTCCGCACGGTCACGCCCGTTCGGCATGCCCGCGCTTCATGCTCCCGACGGCCGGCCACGCTACCGCCGCCGTGCCCGCGAATAACAATGATCCTCTGTTCATTCACTCCGAAACCGTGTCATGTGATTGCTGCACTCGGTCGAGCATGCCGCTAGCGTAGGAGCCCCGAATTCACCTCGACTGCACGGCACCGCACCCGACATTCACATTCGCCTACACAATTCCAGCAACCGAGATTTGAAATCGACGACAATTGGAACCGAGGAATATCGTGAACAAGGAGCTGTCATGAGCCAGGGCACGGCCTCGGCCGGCGGCGGTGTCAGGGGCGTTCCTTCCGAGAAGCGAGCCGGCCGACACCCCTCGTTGGTCCTGCTCGTGGTGTCCACGGCGATCCTGCTCGACGCCCTGGATCTGTCCATCACTCAGGTCGCGCTCCCCGACATCCGCAGAAGCCTCGACTTGTCCACGGCCGGCGTGCAGTGGACCGTCAACGCCTACGTCCTCACCTACGCCGGTTTCCTTCTCTTCGGTGGCCGCGCCGCCGACCTCCTGAGCGCCCGCCGCGTCTTCCTCTTCGGCCTGACCATCTTCGGCGTCATGTCACTGCTCGCCGGGCTCTCGCCGAACGCGGTTGTGGTCATCCTCGCCCGCGCCGTCCAGGGCATCGGCGCCGCTCTCACCGTGCCCTCCAGCGTCGCGATCATCGCCGGCACGTTCGCCGAGGGCCACGAGCGCAACCGCGCCTTCGGCGTCTTCTCCGCGGCCGCCGCCTCCGGATTCTCCGCCGGACTGATCCTCGGCGGCGTCCTCACCGACCTGCTCAACTGGCGCTGGATCTTCTTCGTGAAGGTCCCGATCGTGGCCGCCACACTGATCATCGCGGTCCGCGTCATCCCCCACAGCGCCGAGCCCCATGACCGCTCGCGCAGCTACGACCTGCTCGGCGGCGTGCTCGGCACCGCCGGTCTACTGCTCATCGCGTTCACCGTCACGCAGATCGCCGACCACACTGTCCCGGTGCCTTTGGTCATCGCCTCCGCGGTCACCGCCGTGGTCCTGCTGATCGCGTTCGTCGTCAACGAGGCCAAGCACCCCGATCCTCTCCTGCCCCTGGGCATCTTCCGGATGCCGACCCTCCGCAACGCCGACATCTCGTCGCTGGCCGTGCTGGCCGCCCCGTTCGGCTACTCCTACGTGGTCACCCTCTACACACAGGAGGTTTTGCACTACTCGCCGCTGAAGACCGGTCTGGCGCTGCTGCCGGCGGCGGTGGTGTCCGCCCTGGTATCCCGCTATATCGCGCCAGCCCTCATCCGCCGCTATGGCATGCGTATCACCGGCAGCCTCGCCGGCCTGCTCCTGGTCGCGGTCGGATTCCTCATGCTGGCCCTTGTCGACGCCGACACCGGCTACGTAACCGTGCTGCTGCCCTCATCGATCATCTGCCTGGGTCTCGGCGTGGGCAACGCCTACCCGACCTACGCCATCGGCGGCGTGACCGGGGTCGGTATCTCACAGCAGGGTCTGGCGGCCGGCATCCAGCAGACCGCCCTCCAGGTCGGCGGTGGGCTCGGCCTCGCCCTGGTGGCCACAGGCGTGAGCGCCTCGCTTGACGGCAAAACCGACCCGAACGACTACATCCCCGCCCTGCACGTCGGCGCAATCCTCGGCACCGTCATCACACTGCTCGGCGCGATCGCCACCCTCCTCGGCCGGATGGACACCCCCGAGGCGGTCGCCGAAGAACAGAAGCAAAATTAGGCATTTGAGCCATGCTGATGTCGCGCGGACGCGCCGAGCATGTCCGCGTGACACTGTGAGCACCCTGCCCCTGATCACCTACGTGGAACAAGCCCGCCCCCGACCGCGCGACGAAGGCCAGGTCCACCCGGCGGCTCCCCGTGACCTGCGCCGACTCCCGGGCCGACGCGACTGCGGCAGTGGCCGTCGGGAAGGTCGGTGGCACCGATCATCCCTTGTGGGTAAAGTTGCCAGTTGACATGGGACCGGAACTCAAGCATCTCCGGTATTTCGTCGCCGTTGCGGAGGACCTGAGCTTCTCCAGGGCCGCCCGGCGGCTTTATGTCTCGCAGCAGGCGCTGAGCCGCATCATCCAGCAGCTCGAACACCAGCTCGGCGTCCAGCTATTCGAGCGCACCACCCGCAGCGTGCGGCTGACCTCCGCGGGTGAGGCGATGCTCGGCCCCGCGCGGCAGTCGATCGCCGCGGCCGAGGACGCACTCAAGACCGCCCAGCGGGTCGGCAACGGCGGGTATCAGCGCTCGCTGCGGGTCGACATCTCCTCCAGTGGTCTGCAGACCGGGGCAGTTCTGCTGCGCCACTTCCGGCGACTGCACCCGCAGATTCCGGTGTTGCAAATCGAGGAGGGTGTCACCCGCGGCCTGGTCGCCCTGCAGGAGGGCCGCCTTGACGTGCTGCTCGGGCTGGCCACTCACTGTCCGATCGAGATTCCAGCCGAGGTGATCCGGCGGGAGACGATCGTGCTGGGCATGGCCGCCGACCATCCGCTCGCGGATCTGGAGGTCGTGCCGGTGGCGCGGCTGGCCGACTTCGAGCTGTTGCTGCCGACCGAAGAGGCGGCCGTCGAGTGGGTCGAGTTCGTCGCGCAGTTCTGCCGGCAGGCGGGCATCCGAGTGCGCAGGTGGCCGGGCGTCACTTACGGCTCGCATGGCGCGGCGGACGTGCTGCGCGAGAGGCTCTGCGTCACACCGACGACGCGCTGGAACGAACCGCCTGCCGACCTGGTGTTCCGCCCGCTCGTCCAGCCTGTGCCGGTGTTCAGCTGGGCCATGATGATCGCACCTGCCGTCGAGAACACGCCTCAGGTCAGAGCCTTCGTCGAGTGCGCCCGCCTGGCCGCCAAACAGTACGACTGGCTGCTGCCACGCGAAGACGACATGTTCCGGGGAGCCGACGCGACGTCGTGAAATCTGCCGTACCTGAGGCGGACCCTGGGTGAGCGTGACGATCACATAACTGACCTTGCGCCGTATCGGACACTTCATCGGGCTGGCCACTCAGCCGGCTCCCCGGTGCATGCGAATCTGAATCAGCTCTCCGTTCGGCTTGGAATTACTCAGCTAATACGCATGGCATTCTTTGCCGCGTGGCGACGCATTTGTGTTACGGTGGAATACGCGATCAGTGGACGCGCGGCCGGTGAACATCGGCCACCGCCGGAGATGTTTGACGGGATTCACATGAATACACAGGAACATCGCATCGAGCTCACATACGCGCCGGACCACGTCGTGGTGCGAGTTAATGACACGGTCGTCGCGACCTCCTCCCGGGCGCTTGTACTCACCGAGACGAACTGCCCACCGCGGTACTACCTGCCGCAGGAGGATGTGAAGATGGATCTGCTGCGTTCGACGACGACGACGTCGCACTGCCCGTACAAGGGAGATGCGGTGTACTGGTCGGTTGACACCGGCGAGGCTCCGGTTGAAGACGTCGTCTGGTCCTACCCGGAACCATTCGCGCAGGTCGAGCAGATCAGGGGACGGCTCGCCTTCTGGGCCGAGAAGCCGGGTGTCACCCTGGAAGTGAATGGGCAGGTCGCGTAAGCAGTCCCAGTTCACAGCTTCCGCAGGGCAGATTTCGTAACGCGTGTTGAGGATCTCACGGGCCCGCGTGTTGTCGTAACACAGCGGTTCGGGACCTGTTTGATCGCGCCGAGGCAGGTTCTGGAACCGCGGCAGCCGCCTCGGCGCAAGACCGCGACGGAGCCAGGACACTCAGCTCAGCTTCCCCTCGCCTATGTAGAGGCCCACGTGGTGAATTGTGCTGGGTCGCGAGGATTGTAGGCGAAGAAGACCAGGTCGCCCGGTTGAAGTTGCGAGCGGTCGACGTGCTTGCCCGAGTGCCACTGGGGGCCGGTGGAAGAGCCGATGCTGACTCCTGCCTTGCTCCACACGTACTCGGTGAGGCCACTGCAGTCGAAGCCCTTGGTCCCGGCCCCGCGGCCCGTCCCGGACCCGATCACAACCCCGGACGAATCACCGACCTGAACATAGGCCGGCGAGACCGGCTCGGCGGCATCCTCCACGACTACTCACATGCCGTGTCGTGGCACTGCTGGATGAGCACCGCTGTGATGTCCTGCTCAACGCCACCGACCCGCGATTCGTGATGCCGCCGTTCCAGGCGGCGCTGAAGGTCCGCGTCCACTACCTGGACATGGCGATGTCGCTGTCCCGGCCGCACCCCGAGCGCCCGCATGAGGCGTGCGGAGTCAAGCTCGGAGACGCCCAGTTCGAGATGGCCGGCGAGTGGGAGAAGGCGGGCAGGCTCGCGCTGGTCGGCATCGGGGTGGAGCCGGGGCTGTCGGACGTCTTCGCCCGTTACGCCGCCGATGAACTCTTCGATCACATCGAGGAGATCGGCATCCGCGACGGCGCCAATCTCATCGTCGACGGGTACGACTTCGCGCCGTCCTTCAGCATCTGGACCACCATCGAGGAGTGCCTCAACCCGCCGGTGGTCTACGAGGCAGGCCGGGGCTGGTTCACCACGCCGCCCTTCAGCGAGCCGGAG
>NZ_VIRJ01000069.1:0-6519 GCF_006874435.1 Microbispora sp. KK1-11
GGAGGAGGTCGCGCACGCGGTGGCGTATCTGGCCAGCCCGCGGGCGGGGTCGACGACCGGGGTCGAGCTGGCCGTGGACGGCGGGATGGCCGGGCTGCGGCTGCGGCCGGTGACCTCATGACGGCCGCTGCCGGCGACCGCCGCCCGCCGCAAACCGGCTCGGGCTCGGGTTCGGCTGGCCAGGGTGTGGCGGGCAGGCTGGGGCGGTACGGGCTGGGCACGGCGCCGCTGGGCGGGCTGTTCGCGCCGGTGAGTGAGGAGGAGGCCGAGCAGACGCTGGCCGCCGCGTGGGAGGCGGGGATCCGCTACTTCGACACCGCGCCGCATTACGGCAGCGGTTTGGCCGAGGAGCGTCTCGGGCGGTTCCTGCGCGCCCTGCCGGAGGCCGCCGCCGCCGAGGCGGTCGTCTCCACGAAGATCGGCCGGGTGCTGGTGCCCGGCCGGGGCGAGGAGGAGGGGTTCCCCGGCCGCACCGGCTATGTGCGGGTGCGGGACTACAGCCGCGACGGCGTGCTGCGCTCGCTGGACGACAGCCTGAACCGCACCGGGCTCGACCGCTTCGACCTGGTGTTCATCCACGACCCGGACGACCACTGGGAGCAGGCCGCCGGTCAGGCGTATCCGGCGCTGGCCGAGCTGCGCGATCAGGGGGTGATCGGCGCGATCGGCGCCGGGATGAACCAGGCCGAGATGCTGACCCGGTTCGTCCGCGAGACCGACCTGGACGCGGTGCTGGTCGCGGGACGCTACACGCTGCTCGACCGCTCCGCCGCGGAGGAACTGCTGCCCGAGTGCGAGCGGCGGGGTGTGGCCGTGATCGCCGGAGGTGTGTTCAACAGCGGGATCCTGGCCGGCGGCACCACCTTCGACTACGACGCCGCCCCGCCCGCCGTGCTGGAGCGGGCGCGCGAGCTTGGACGCGTCTGCGCGTCCCACGGCGTGCCGCTGCCCGCCGCGGCCCTGCGCTTCCCCCACCGCCACCTGGCCGTCACCACCGTCCTGATCGGCGCACGCAGCGCGGAGGAGATCACCGAGGATCTGGCGCTGGCGGCGGCGGACATCCCGGACGGGCTCTGGGAGGACCTCGATCATGCGGGTTGACCTCGCCTACGGCACCGGCGGTCTGGTCGTGGACCTGCCGGACGACCGGACCACGGTCATCGCGCCGGTCGCCCGGCCCGCCGCGACGGACGAGGCCGCCGAACTGCGCCGGGCCCTGCGCGAACCCGTCGCGGGCCCCCCGCTGCGTGAGCGGGTGCGTCCCGGCCAGACGGTGGCGATCTCCGCCTGCGACGGCACGAGGCCCCAGCCGCGGCACCTGATGATCCCGGCGATCCTGGCCGAGCTCGACGGGATCGTCGACCCGGGCGACGTCGTGATCCTGGTGGCCACCGGCACCCACCGCGGCAACACCGACGCCGAACTGCGCGCGATGTTCGGCGACCAGGTCGTGGACGCCGTGCGGATCGTCAACCACGACGCGCGCGACGCGTCGTCGCTGAGGTGGATGGGCCGCCACGGCAAGGACGTACCGGTCTGGCTCAACCGGGAGTGGACCGACGCCGACGTGCGCATCACGACCGGCTTCGTCGAGCCGCACTTCTTCGCCGGGTTCTCCGGCGGCCCCAAACTGGTCGCGCCCGGGCTCGCCGCCCTGGAGACCGTGCTCACGCTGCACGACGCGGCCCGCATCGGCGACCCGCGGGCCACCTGGGGTGTCATCCAGGGCAACCCCGTCCACGACGACGTCCGTGCCATCGCCGCCGCCACCGGCGTCACCTTCGCCCTCGACGTCGTGCTCAACCGCGAGCAGAGGATCGTGCACGCGTTCGGCGGCGACCTGCTGCCGATGCACGCGGCCGCCACGGCCGCCGCCCGCGCCGCCGCGATGCGCCCGGTTCGCGAGCCCTTCGACGTGGTGGTGACGACGAACGCGGGCTTCCCGCTCGACCAGAACCTGTACCAGTCGGTGAAGGGGATGAGCGCCGCCGCCCAGGTCGTCAAACCCGGCGGGACCATCGTCTGCGCCGCCGAGTGCCGGGACGGCTTCCCCGACCACGGCTCCTACCGGGACGTGCTCACCTCCGCCGCCTCTCCGGAGGCGCTGTTCGAGGAGATCTCCCGCCGCACCGAGACCGTGCCCGACCAGTGGCAGGTCCAGATCCAGGCCCGCATCCAGCGGCACGCCCGCGTGATCATGCACACGTCGTATCTGGGCGACGCCGACCTGGCCGCCGCTCACCTGGAGCAGACCGGCGACATCGCCGCCACCGTCCGCGCGCTGCCCGGACGGGTCTGCGTCCTGCCGGAAGGTCCCATGACGATCCCCTACCTCGCGGGAGAGTGACCGTGCTCCGCTTCGCGATGGCGGCCGGCGACGACCGGCCCCACGCCGGCCTGCCGCCGACCGCCGGATTCGTCGTACCCGCATGAACGAGGCACTCGACCTCGGCTACGCCCGCGTGGATCTCGGCCGCGAGGCGCGCCAGGGGCTGCCCGAGATCGTGTACGGCCCCGGCAAGCGGGTGAGCGAGATCGCCGGGATCGTCACCACGCTGCTCGGCCGCAACACCGGCCCCGTCCTGGTGACGCGGGTCGAACCCGGCACGGCCGCCGCGGTGGGCGCGCTCGTCTCCGGCGGCGCGTACGACCCGGACGCCCGGCTGCTGGTCTGGCGGCCGGCGCAGCCGGTCGAGCACACGGTGGCCGTGGTCACGGCGGGGACGGCGGACGGCCCCGTCGCGGCCGAGGCGGCGGCCGTCGCCTCCGCGCTCGGCCTGCGGACCGTCATGGTCAGGGACGTCGGAGTGGCCGGGCTGCACCGCGTGCTCGCCGCAGCCGACGACCTGCGCGCGGCCGACAGCGTGATCGTCATCGCCGGCATGGAGGGCGCGCTGGCCAGCGTCGTCGGCGGTCTCGTCGAGACGCCGGTGATCGCGGTGCCCACCTCCACCGGATACGGCGCCGCGCTTGAGGGCGTGACGGCCCTGCTGGCCATGCTGACCTCCTGCGCCGCCGGGCTGACCGTGGTCAACATCGACTCCGGCTTCGGCGCCGCCCTCGCGGCCTACCGCCTCACGAGGAGAACGTCCCGGTGATCCTCTATCTCAACCCCTTCACCGGGCTCGCGGGCGACATGCTGCTCGGCGCGCTGCTCGACGCCGGGGCCTCGCTCGACGGCGTACGGCAGGCGGTCGCCGCGACCGGGCTCACCGGATGGCGGCTCGACGCCGAGCGGGTGCGCACCGGAGCGCTGACCGCCACCCGCGTGCGGATCGAGGTGGACGACGACGCCACCGAGCGCCCGGCCGCCCGGCTGATCGCGATGGCGGCCCGCACCGGCCTGACCGTGGCAGAGGCGGCGCTGACCGCGATCGCCGAGGTGGAGGGCGCGCTGCACGGCGTGCCGGCCGCCGACGTCCACCTGCACGAACTCGGCGGGCACGACACCCTGATCGACATCGTCGGATGCGCGGCGGCGCTGCGCGATCTCCGGGTGACGCGCGTGCACTGCGCGCCGCTGCCGCTGGGCGGCGGCACGGTGCACGCCCGCCACGGCGTGCTGCCCGTCCCGGCTCCCGCCACGCTCGCGCTGCTGAAGGGGGCACGGGTGCGGGGCGGGGAGGCGGGAGAGGCGGTCACGCCGACCGGGGCGGCCCTGCTGCGCGCCGTGGGCACGGCGTACGGCCCGCCTCCGGAGATGGCCCTGCGCGCCACCGGGTACGGTGCCGGCGGCCGCGTGCTGCCCGACCGGCCGAACGTTACCGTGGTCATGCTCGGAGAGCCGGTGGCAGAGGAAGGCACACAGATCGTCCTGTCGACGAACCTCGACGACGTGACCGGGGAGATCCTCGGGCACGTCATCGAGCGTGCCCTCGCGGCGGGCGCCGCGGACGCCTGGATCACGCCCGCCGTCATGAAGAAGGGGCGCCCCGCGCACGTCCTGCACGTCCTCACGGCCCCCGAGCTGGCCGACGACCTGCAGAACCTGGTCTTCGCCGAGACGGGGAGCCTGGGCCTGCGGCGCGGCGTGGTGGAGAAGGTCGCCCTGCCCCGGCACTTCGCGACCGTACGCCTGCACGGCCGGGACGTCCGGATGAAGCACGGGCCGTGGGGGGTCAAACCCGAGTACGACGACCTGGCCGCGCTGGCCGAGGCGACCGGCAGACCATTGAGGGAACTGGCACGAGAGGCTTTCGACGCGCTGTGACTTCCGATGTGACTCCCCCCGCGACTCCCCCGGTGACTCCCCCAGTGACTAGGGGCGTGACCCGCATCGACGCCCACCACCACCTGTGGGACCTCTCCCGGCGTCCGCAGACGTGGCTGGATCCCCCGGAGATGGCTCCCGTCAACCGCGACTTCGCCCTCTCCGACTACGCCTCCGCCACCGCCGGAACGGGCATCGGCCGCTCCGTGCTCGTGCAGGTGCTGGCCGACGCCGAGGAGACGCGCGAGTTCCTGGCGCTGGCGGCGGGGTCACGGACCGTGGCCGGCGTGGTGGGATGGGCCGACCTGACCCGGCCCGATCTCGCCGACGAGCTCGCCGCCCTGGCCGCCGCGCCCGGTGGCGCCCTGCTGCGCGGGATCCGCCACCTGGTGCAGGGCGAGTCCGACCCGCGCTGGCTGGCCCGCGACGACGTACGCCGGGGGCTTCGGCAGGTCGCGGCCGCCGGACTCGCCTACGATCTGCTCGTCCTGCCGCACCAGCTGCCCGCCGCTATCGAGACCGTACGGGCCGTTCCCGAGCTGACCTTCGTCCTGGACCACCTCGCGAAACCGCCGATCGCGTCCGGAGAGCTCGACCCCTGGGCGGGCCGCATCCGTGAGCTCGCCGCGGAGCCCAACGTGACGGCCAAACTCTCCGGCCTGATCACCGAGGCGGCGTGGGACGACTGGAACGCCGCCGCGCTGCGCCCGTACGTCGACGTGGCGCTCGACGCGTTCGGTCCGGATCGTCTCATGTTCGGCTCGGACTGGCCCGTCTGCCTCCTCGCCGGCTCCCTGCCCCTCTGGACCGAGACCGTCTCGGCGCTGCTCACGGATGCCGGGCTGACGTCCGCCGACCGCGAGGCCGTCTTCAGGAACACGGCGACCCGGGTCTACCACCTGGAGGAGTGAGCACCCGGGCGGGGACTCGTCCTCCCCGGGCCGCTGCCGGCCCTCGCCGGCCAGGTAACCTCCCCAGCGACGGCCGTCACCTCGTACAGATAAGGAAACGCATGACCACCACCGCGCTCATTGTCGGCGATCTGCAGGCGGGCATCGTGGACAACTACCCCTTCGCCGCCGCCGTGCTGCCCGTTGTGGAGAAGGCCGTTTCCGCGGCCAGAGCCTCCGGAACACCGGTTGTATTCATCCGTTTCGGGCTGCGGGCCTCAGGCCTCGATGTGGGAAACCCTTTGATCGGCGGCCTGCACGGGGCGGGAACGCTGTTTCACGAAGATTCCCCCGAGACGCTCGTGCACCCGCGTATCAAGCCGTTGCCGCACGAGGCGGTCGTCCTCAAGCGCCGGGCGAGCGCCTTCGCGGCGAGCGACCTCGATCAGCTCCTGCGCGCCCAGCGCATCGACTCGATCGTGCTGACCGGTGTCGCGACCGGGGCGATGATCGCCGCTACCCTCTACGACGCCTCCGACCGCGACTACCGTGTGACCGTGCTCAGCGACGCCTGCGCCGACGCGGAACCGGAGGTGCACGACTTCCTGGTCAACCGCGTCTTCCCGGCCAGGGGCGCCGACGTCCTCACGGGCCACGAGTGGATCGACCGGCTGTGACCCGGCGGGCGCGGAATTGCCCAAGCCGACCCTGAGCGGCGCGAATTCGCAGAAGGCGCAGGGGACGTTTGGAAAAGGTCCGGGCCATAACCAACGTCGATTCCAGAACGCAGTTCTGACGCACCCTGATCCTGGTGTCAAGGCCGGCTCCTTCGCCGTGCCGGAAAACAGGACGAGGACCTGCCCTGGTGTTGTCCGCCTTACTTCGCCCCCGTATCGTCCCCATCAGTGATCCCGTCTTCGAGAAGGGACCGGCATGTCCGACGATGCGGTGCGACGCGTATTCCGATCAGTCGATTCGTTCGATCCTGACGGGTTCGGGCGACTGCTCGCCGAGGATGCCACGCTGGTGTTCGGCAATGCCGAGCCGGTGACGGGACGTAAGGCCATCGTCGCCGCGCTCCGGGAGTTCTACTCCACGATCGGCGGCCTGCGGCACCGGGTCGTCCGGAACTGGCGGGTGGACGCCGACGTCATCGCCGAGACCGAAGTGACCTACCGGAGGCTCGACGGCAAGGATGCAAGCGCCGTAGCCGTATCGATCTGGCGCACCCGCGACGACGGTCTGATCTCGGACTACCGCATATTCGTCGATCTCGCCCCCGTCTACGCGGTCTAGACGAGTAAGTCCTAATTCCGGTCAGTGGTCGTAGGCGATCAGTGACCGGGTGATGGGTTGGCTGGTGGCGCGGTTGTGCCAGATGGCGGCGGTCAAGGCCAGGATCCGTTGGGCGATGCGGGC